>JAQSYC010000269.1 GCA_029256345.1 Clostridia bacterium
GTTATTAAGGTATTAGATGAAGCACATAAATACTTTAAAAAAGGAGATATATTGGTTGTGAACAAGACAAACAATACCTATCTTCCTTATATGAAAAAAGCAAGTGCTATTATTGTAGAGGATAGTTCAGCAGAAGATACTAATCATGCAGTCATAGTGGGAAGGACACTGGATATCCCAGTTATTATTGGTGCAACGAATATTGTAGAGATTTTGAGGAATTCTACTATTATTACTGTAGACAGTGAAAAAGGATATGTCTATAACGGTGCTATAGAGGCATAATATTGGGAGGCAGCTGTTTTAGAAGCAGCTGCCATTTGATTTTTGTTATAGTTTTATAAAAAAATATTAGTTCTGGATATTTTATAAAGTATGGTTTAAAATAGATTAATAATTAATTTATCATTTAAGGAGATACAAAAAATGAAGCAGCAAGATACTCCAGGATTTTTAAAGGCAAAACATAGTGTGATCGCCTCAAAATATCTTGATCCGTCTCAAGTGCTTGTTATAGGGTTTTTAATTGTTATATTAGTGGGAACTATCTTATTGATGCTTCCTATCAGCAGCAGCATAGGTAATGCTACCGAGTTTATTGATGCACTTTTTACAACGACCTCAGCGGTTTGTGTAACAGGGCTCGTCGTTGTGAATACGTTAGAGTATTGGTCAACTTTTGGGAAAGCAGTCATTTTGTTGTGCATTCAAATAGGTGGACTTGGCTTTATGACGTTAGTAGGTATGATTTTTATTATCACAGGCAAAAAGATTACATTAAAAAGCAGGCTTATTATGCAGGAAGCTTTTAATTATGACACAACTGCAGGGATTGTACGATTTACGAAAAAAATTTTTATTGGGACACTCTTGGTAGAGTTAATAGGAGCAGTGCTTCTTTGTTTTACATTTATCCCACAATATGGTCTCATCAAAGGGATAGGATATTCTATATTCCACTCGATATCGGCCTTCTGTAATGCGGGATTCGACTTGATAGGCGGCAATAGCTTGACGCCTTATGTAGGTGATGGTATAGTGAACTTCACTATAATGGCACTCATTATACTAGGGGGACTAGGTTTTAGTGTATGGCTGGATACGTTAAAAGCTATCAAAATCAAACTGCATGCGGCCAAACATTTTACATGGAAGCAAGCTTTTTATAAACTGACTTTGCACACGCGGCTGGTATGGGTTATTACTATTGCATTAATTGTCATTGGTTTTATATTTTTCTTTTTGGTTGAGTTTACAAATGCAAATACTTTAGGTAATCTGACTTTAAAAGAGAAGATTTATGCGGCACTGTTCCAGTCTGTATCCCCTCGTACAGCAGGTTTTAATACTTTGACACTGCCAGAGCTTACCAATGCTTCAAAAATCATGACAATGATTTTAATGTTTATTGGAGGTTCGCCGGCTGGAACGGCTGGTGGAATAAAAACGGTGACAATGGGAGTTCTTATTTTGTGTGCTATTTCCACCATAAAAGGTAGAGAACATACTGTAGTATTCAAAAAGAAAATTCCTTTTATCATTATTGCAAGAGCCATGGCTATTATTATGATTTCTATCAGTTTGGTGATTGTGATGTTGATGGTTTTAACATTTTCAGAAAACGCGAGTTTTATGGAGATCCTTTTTGAAATTATATCTGCATTTGGAACAGTTGGCCTTACTTTAGGCCTTACACCACAGTTGACATTTATAGGTAAATTAACGATTATTGTGGCCATGTTTATAGGAAGACTTGGGCCGATAACAATGGCAGTAGCCTTGATGATGAGACAAGGAAAAGATAAAGAAAATATACAATATCCAGAAGAAAGAGTTTTAGTTGGATAGCGTTGAGGAGGAAAAAAGATGAGAGCAAAACAATTCGCTGTATTTGGTTTGGGAAGATTTGGCATTAGCGTGGCAACGACTTTGGCTGAAGCCGGTTATGAAGTAATGGTTGTAGATAAGTCAGAAGACAAAGTACAGGATATATCAGCATTTGTAACCCATGCTGTACAAGCTGACGCAACAGATATGGATACGCTCAGATCTTTGGGAATCCGTAATTTTGATGTAGCTGTCGTATCCATAGGAAAAGATATTCAATCAAGTATTATGATTACACTGCTGCTTAAAGAGATCGGTATTCCTTACGTCGTGGTTAAAGCAAGTACAGAAATTCATCAAAGAGTTCTTCAAAAGCTTGGAGCAGACCGCATCATTTTGCCAGAGCATGAGATGGGCAAACGTATTGCAGCTAATCTGATTTCAGGGAATATTATTGACTATATACAGCTTTCACCAGATTATAGTATTATGGAGATTTCAATTTTACCAGAATGGAGCAACAGCACCATCAGAGATCTTAATGTAAGAGCTAAATATGGCATTAATATCATTGCTGTGGAACACGATGGAAGCATCAATGTGTCACCAGAGCCAGACTATGTACTTCTAAAAGATGATATTTTGGTAGTAGTAGGTAATAATACTGCCCTTCAGGCATTGGAAGAAAAACGCCATGAAAAATAATATCATTAGCAGTATGCAAAATCCTATCATAAAACTAGTTGTACAGTTACAAAAGAAAAAATCAACCAGAAAAAAAGAAAACTTGTTTGTGATAGAGGGGATTAAATCAGTGAATGAGATTCCCCAAGAGTATCATGTCAAATATTATATTACCACTGAGCAGATTACCAAAGAAGACCTTCCACGTCTAGAAGAAAAGAAGTGGGTGATGGTGACAGAAGAGATTTATAAAGGTATTAGCGAAACTATCACACCTCAAGGTGCTATGGCAGTGGTTGAAATACCTGTTAGAAGATTAGAACACTTAAGAAATGAGAGGGATTCGTTTTATTTGGTGCTGGAAAACATTCAAGATCCCGGAAATCTTGGAACACTGATACGAACCGCTCATGCTTTTGGTGTTAGAACTGTACTGGTTACAAAGGGGTCTGTGGATTTATACAGTCCCAAAGTGGTACGGTCTACGATGGGTTCATTATTCCATACTATGATATACACTGATTATGAAATAGAGTCTTATGTAGACTACTTAAAGGATGCAGGGATTCCGTTGTATGTTACCATGCTGGAAGAGTCACAGCCAGCCTTTGAGATTCAGTTTCAGCACCCTTTAGCGATTGTGATAGGCAACGAAGGTAATGGGGTTTCAGACTATATGAAGCA
>JAQSYC010000270.1 GCA_029256345.1 Clostridia bacterium
GGTATGTTAGGTTCTAATGTGGCTCAGGGCGGAGCGGCTTTGGCAGTAAGTATTAAAAGCAAAAATCCAGAAATCAAACAGCTGGCTTCTTCAGCTGGTATTACAGCGGTATGCGGTATTACAGAACCGGCTTTATATGGTATTAACTTAAGATTTAAAACCCCGCTTTATGCAGCTATGATTGGCGGTGGAATTGGCGGACTATTTATGGGGATTTTTAAAGTTAAAAACTACTCAGGGGGTTCTCCAGGTTTCTTGACACTTCCAAGTTATATTGGAGGAGATGTTTTAACAGGTTTCTATTTTGCTTGTATCGGTGCAGCCATCAGTGTTGTCATTGCATTTGTTATAGCATTTATTTTATACAAAGATCAGGAATTAGAAGATGAAAATACAACAACACCCATAAAGAATGATAAAGACAGCAACACAGAAATTAAAAGTGAAATCAAAAATGAAGAAATAATAGAAGCTCCTGTAGCAGGAGAGGCTGTTGCTTTAAGTGAAGTGGGTGATCCAACTTTTGCAGAAGAAATTCTTGGAAAAGGGGGAGCCATTATCCCAACAGAAGGTAAAATAGTCGCACCGGTAGATGGCAGGATTGTGTCTGTATTTGCTTCAAAACACGCCATAGCCATTCAATCTAACGGAGGTGCTGAGATCTTAATTCATGTAGGCATAGATACCGTAAAACTACAAGGAAAGTATTTTGAAGTATTTAAAAAAAATGGTGATCCGATTAAAAAAGGAGAGTTGCTCTTAACTTTTGATATGGAAAAGATAAAGGAACAAGGCTTTGATATGGTTACCCCAGTTGTCGTTACAAATCATGAAGACTATCATACATTACAGGCAAAAACGGGAAAGATAAAGCAGTTGGATGCATTTATTGAACTCAAATAGCTCAGGAGGTGTGAAATGATTAATCAATTTCCAAAGGATTTTTTATGGGGAGGTGCAGTAGCCGCCAACCAATGCGAAGGAGCTTATTTAGAAGATGGAAAAGGTTTATCTGTTCAAGATGTTCTCCCCCATGGATTAAAGGGGGAAAGAACCGAACAGCCAACAGAAGACAACTTAAAATTAGAAGGTATAGATTTTTATCATCGGTACAAAGAAGATATCAAATTGCTGGCTGAAATGGGCTTTAAAGTATTTAGAACATCGATCGCATGGTCTAGAATCTTCCCTCAGGGAGATGAGAATCAGCCTAATGAAAAGGGACTGCAATTTTATGATGATTTATTTGATGAGTGTCTGAGATATGGGATAGAACCACTTGTTACACTATCCCACTACGAAACGCCTTTATATTTGGCAGAGCAGTACGATGGATGGAGAAGCCGTAAGCTCATTGGTTTTTATGCAAATTATTGTCAAACAGTTTTTACAAGATACAAAAATAAGGTTAAATATTGGCTTACTTTTAATGAAATCAACTCTTTGTTTCATGCCCCATTTATGAGTGCTGGTATTAATACGCCCAAACATGAACTTACAGAGCAGGATTTATACCAAGCGGCTCACCATGAACTGGTTGCAAGTGCGCTGGCAACAAAAATAGGCCACGAGATCATGCCAAATGCCAAGATTGGGTGTATGATATTAGGGATTACTGTTTATCCGCTGACACCAGACCCAGCAGATGTCATACAAATGATGCTTCAAGATAGGGAAACCTTACTGTTTGCCGATATTCATGCCAGAGGAAAGTATCCCACTTATATCTTAAATTACTTTAAAGCGAATAATATTGTTTTGGAGGTAACGTCAGAGGATGAAGAAATCCTAAAGCATACGGTTGATTTTATTTCTTTTAGCTACTATTCAAGTACCTGTGCAACAACACATCCGGAACTTAGTGAACCAACGGGTGGTAATTTGATTAAAGGGTATAAAAATCCATATGTCAAAGCATCTGAGTGGGGCTGGCAGATTGATCCGAAAGGGCTGCGCTATACACTGAATAAGCTCTATGACAGATATCAATTGCCATTATTCATCGTTGAGAATGGACTTGGTGCTGTGGATGAGCTCATTACACAAGAAGATGGAGAAAAAACGGTTGAAGATGAGTATCGTATTCAGTACTTGAGAGAGCACTTATTAGAGGCAAGAAATGCCATTCATGATGGGGTAGAACTTATGGGATACACCTCGTGGGGCTGTATTGATATTGTAAGTGCTTCTACAGCAGAGCTTAGAAAAAGATATGGCTATATCTATGTGGACCGCCATGATGATGGCAGCGGCAGTCTAGAGCGCTACAAGAAAAAGTCATTTTATTGGTACAAAGGTGTCATTGCTTCAAACGGAGAATGCTTATAATTTATAACACTATTGAAAAGAGGACCCAAAATGAAAAAATTTAGTTATATTATTAAAGATCAAGTTGGAATTCATGCAAGACCTGCAGGTTCTTTGGTAAAAATAGCGAAAGAATTTGATGTCAATGTCGTACTTGAAAGTGATGGGAAAAGTGCAGATCTTAAAAAACTTATGGCGGTCATGACCCTTGGTATTAAAAAGGGCGCACAAGTAACTATTACAGTAGAGGGGCCTGATGAAGAGGCGGCAGCCACTCAGTTAGAGGCGTTTTTTATAACCAATCTATAAGGCGGAGGAAGTTTATGAAAAGTTATAAAGGCAAGTCCATTTTTAACGGTGTAGCGATTGGGAAAATATATTATTATTCCAAGGGAGAGCAAGCCATTAAAAGAGAAAAAATAGAAAATACTGAGATGGAAACAGTCCGTTTTAGAGAAGCTAAAGAGCAGGCCATTATAGAGGTCAATGCTTTATATGAAAAAGCACTCAAAGAGGTGGGAGAGGTCAATGCGGCTATCTTTGAAGTGCATGCCATGATGCTGGAAGACGATGACTATATCGACTCAGTTGAGAATATGATTGCGGTACAAAAGGTAAATGCAGAGTATGCAGTTGCTATGACTGGTGATAACTTTTCTAAAATATTTGCAGAGATGGAGGATGACTATCTTAGGGCAAGGGCGATAGACATCAAAGATATTTCTGAGAGACTTGTCAATGTGCTGATGGGGAATACTTCGGATGGAGATATTGGTGAGGAGCCGGTCATAATTGTTGCCAAGGATTTGGCACCAAGTGAAACGGTACAAATGGACAAAAACAAACTTTTGGGATTTGTAACAGAACTTGGGTCATCCAATTC
>JAQSYC010000271.1 GCA_029256345.1 Clostridia bacterium
TCTTTTGTCACTTCTTGTGCCTTTTTAAGTTCAGTAAGAACCACTTCATAGTCTGAAGGATCAACGATAACAGTCACATCTTGGTTGTTTTTTGCAGCTGAACGCAGCATCGTTGGTCCGCCTATATCGATATTTTCAATAGCTTCCTCTAAAGTAACCCCTTCTTTTAAAATGGTTTCTTTAAAAGGATATAGATTAACGACGACTATATCTATATGGTCTAATCCCAGCTCTTTCATTTGTTTTTGGTGTGCTTCGTTAGCTCTTATGTTTAACAGACCTGCATGAATAGCTGGGTGAAGGGTTTTGACTCTACCGTCCAGACACTCTGGAAACCCTGTTACCTCTGAGATACCAATCACGTCGATACCTTTTTCCTTAAGTACATTGTAGGTGCCCCCAGTTGATATAATCTGAACCCCAAGTTCTGTCAGTTCTTTTGCAAATGCTACGATACCTGTTTTATCCGATACACTAATTAATGCACGCATTGTATTGCCTCCCTTTATTTTTAATGAATTTCAAAAACTTTCTGAATACAAAAACCACCTAGGATAACTTTATATCAAAGTTATGCCCAGGCGGTCGACTTGTCTCAAACTATACTCCCTTGTGGTCAATCCACTTATCCGCCAGTTGTATAGTTGTTTTATTAAACTCTTAGCTCACTAACCTTTACTTCTTCTTGTTTTTAAATCCTACATAATAAACGATAATGGCTATAACAATAACAGCTACTGTAAACTGTACAAAGATGGCTTCTGCAAAAAATTTGCCTAAGAATAAAATAGCCACAACTACTAACATAAAATTAAGTTTTTTAAAGTTAGCAGTAATCAAGTTGATAACGACATAAGAAACTACACCAAATACGATACCATCTGAAATACTATAAGTAAAGGCCATACCTGCTATAGCTAAAAAGGCTGGAACACCTTCTGATGCTTCATTAAAATTGATTTTATTCACTGAACCAATCATGTAAAATCCTACAATAATCAAAGCTGGTGCTGTAGCAAATGAAGGAATCGCTAAAAATATAGGTGATAAAAGTAGCGATAATGCAAACAGAACTGCCACAACCACTGCTGTAAGACCAGTTTTTCCTCCTTCTGATACCCCAGAAGCACTTTCTACATAAGTCGTTACGGTTGATGTTCCTAAAGCTGCTCCTACTGTTGTTGCCACGGCATCAGCAAGCAGTGCGCCTTTGACTTTAGGTAATTTACCTTGTTTATCTAAAAATCCTGCCTTAGAAGAAACACCTATCAAAGTACCTAATGTATCAAATACATCTACAAATAAAAATGCGAAAACAATGGTGAAAAATTGGGGTGATAAGATTTGACTAAAATCAAATTTAAAAAGTATTGGCGCAATACTTGGTATAGCTATACCATTTGAAAAGTTAGGAATAAGTGAATATAATCCGCCTTCTATATAAGGCACATACAAACCTGCAAACTCACAGATAAGTCCAAGACCATATGTGATTAAAATACCCCAAAGAACTGAGCCTTTAATATTTTTAGCAATTAATATACCTGTTACAAGCACTCCTATAATTGTTAATACAACTGTAATACCTACATTATTAAAGTTATACTGTGCACCTTCAAACAGCATATTCATTTTATTGATATCAAACATCGCTACTTTTGTTGCACTATCCGCAATAACAATATTTGCATTTTGAAACCCTATAAAAGCTATAAAAAGACCTATGCCCGCACCTACTGCATGCTTAAGATTCGTAGGAATGGCATCAAATATAGCCTCACGCACATTAAATAAAGACATCAGAATAAAAATAAGTCCTTCTACAAATACAGCCGTTAAAGCCACTTCCCAGCTAAGACCCATACCCAGTACTACTGTAAAAGCGAAAAAAGCATTAAGCCCCATACCTGGTGCTAAAGCAAAAGGATAATTTGCAAAAAATGCCATACATAACGTACCTATAGCCGCCGATACTGCTGTTGCTGTAAATAATGCCCCTTTATCCATACCAGTTGCCGATAAAATATCCGGGTTAACTGCCAAGATATACGCCATAGTCATAAATGTCGTAATACCTGCAATGACTTCTGTTCTCACTGTCGTATTGTTTTCTTTAAGTTTAAAGAAATTCATAAATACCCTCCTCTTTCGTGTTTACCTTAACTTCAAATCTATCATAACTCAAATCAAAGACGAGGTCAATATTTTTTCGAACCTTTATTTTTTTTTTTGTTATAATGTTCGATTTGTGTCAAAATTTTTGCTACTACACTTTACTTATATTCACCCTATCATTAATATGTTATACTAGTAGGTATCAATAAAATACTTTTAAAAGAGGTCTAAATGCATAATTACAAACTTTTTATCGCCTATGATGGCACTAAATACAACGGGTTTCAAAAACAAATCGTCCAGTCCGATAAAACCATACAAGGAAAACTTGAAAATGTCTTATCGATCCTTTTTAAACAAGATATAAAAATTATAGGCTCAGGCAGAACCGATAAAGGGGTACACGCTAAAGAACAGGTCTGCAACTTTCATGCTTCCATTTTGATGCCTTGTGAGGATATTTTGGCATATCTTGCTCAGTATCTGCCCAAAGATATTGCTGTCTTGAGGTTGTTTATTGCCTCTCCTCGTTTCCATGCAAGATATAATATCGTCAAAAAGTGCTATTCTTACACCATAGATACCCATTTTTTTGCAGATCCTTTTAAACTGAAATATGCTTATCATATACCACAGGCTCTTGATATTGAAAAAATGAGACAAGCTGCCGAGCTGCTTATCGGCCGTCATGATTTTAAAAGCTTTACCTCTCTTAAATCCAAGAAAAAACCTACACTTCGAACACTTATGGGGATTAACATCACCGAAAAAGATGATTTTATTCAAATTTTTTATGAAGCAGATGGTTTTTTGCAGCATATGGTTAGAATTATAACAGGTACTTTAATAGAAGTAGGCCTTGGCCAAAGAGACCCTCTGGAACTATCCGTTATTTTGGAAAACAAAGAACGGAGTACTGCTGGCCCTACTGCACCATCTCATGGTTTGTGTATGGAAAAAGTCTATTATTAAGTCAAGGAGAATAATTGATGCAATCTTATGATATTTCAAATAAAAAAGAATTTATGTCTAAACTTCTTAAATCCCATTTATTTGATAGCTTTGAAGTAAGAGA
>JAQSYC010000272.1 GCA_029256345.1 Clostridia bacterium
CAAGAGATAGAGATAGGGCTTATTAAGCTTTATCAAGTAACAGAGGACAGAAAATACCTTGATATGGCTAAGAAGTTTATTGATAGGCGAGGGCATATCCCCAATTACTTTGATTCGGAAAGAAAAAGATTAAAAGGCTATATATTCCCCGAGTTTAAAGAATTTGATCAGGCATATGCTCAGGCACATCTGCCGGTTTATGAACAAAAAACAGCAGAGGGACATGCGGTGAGGGCGGTATATATGTATATGGCAATGGCAGAACTTGCTCATGAATACCAGGATGAACGACTTATGAAAGTTTGCGACGAGCTATGGGGAAATATAGTTACCAAAAGGATGTATATAACAGGGAGTATAGGTTCCTCAGGATTTGGAGAAAGATTTAGCTGCGACTATGATTTACCCAATGATAGTAACTACTCAGAGACTTGTGCAACGATAGGCTTAGCGTTATTTGGGCTACGGATGTCACAAATTAAAAAAGAGGCTAAATATATAGATACCGTGGAGCGGGCCCTATACAATACATTACTTTCCGGGATTTCGCTGGAAGGCAATCGCTTTTTCTATGTCAATCCCCTTGAAGTATGGCCTGAAAGCTGTATGCCTCATACATCCAAACGTCATGTTAAAACGGAAAGACAAAAGTGGTTTGGAGTTGCGTGCTGTCCGCCCAATATTGCAAGAACACTTGCTTCATTAGGAGAATATATTTATTCAACTTCAGAACAAGAAATTTATGTTAATTTATTTATAAGCAATCAAACAAAGTGTTTAATAAAGGGTGACACTGTAAAAGTAAATCTGGAAAGTGGTTTTCCTAGTGATTCAAAGATTAATATAACTCTAGAAGCTTCTCAAAATGAATTTGCTTTAAATATAAGGATTCCAAATTATGCAGTAAATCCTAAGGTTATTGTTAATGGCATAGAGATAGAGAACTACGAAATGAAAGATGGTTATGCTAGAGTATACAGAAAATGGGATGGAAAAAATGATATTACTTTAGAATTTGATATGCCAGCTGTACTTATGAGAGCGAACCCCAAAGTGCGTATGGATATAGGGAAAGCTGCCATTATAAAAGGACCAGTAGTCTATTGTTTAGAGGAGATAGATAATGGGGACTGTTTAGCAGGGATTGAGGTAAAATATGATACGAAACTTGAGGAGCATTACGAAGAAGAGTTATTAGGAGGGACACTTACTATTACAGCCCAGGCAACCAGGGTTAGTCATGAAAATTGGGGAGAGGAGCTTTATAAACAGACAGAGCTAGTCATGAGACCAACTGTAATCAAGGCCATCCCATATTGTTTATGGAACAACCGCGGTAAAGGTGAAATGTTAGTTTGGATAAGGTGCAGTTAGCCAAAAAGATCTTTATTCCTTGAAGTCAAAGGCGCAGAGATTTTTTATGTTTGTAGAGATAAAGAGTATGTAGAAAACGCTATTAACCATAGGAGATTTATGGAACATCAAGAAACTGACGATATACCCTATAATGAAATCATAATAAGGGGAAATGAAATGAAACATCCATTTGCGGAGGAAGTCGTTGAAAGTAAATATATCTATATGATGGGCATCGTTATGGTGATATTTGAAAACGGTAAAATAGGCGTCAGGCAAAAAGCATACTTAACACATCTTGCAGAGGAAATCGGGCTTACTTCTCAAGATTTAAAAAAGATTTTAGAATTTATGAAAAAATATCAGAAAGTTAGAGAGAAAGTGGTAGGGGTATTAAATACCCCTTATAAAAAACATTACTTTTTAATGGAGATTTATAATATGCTTTATGAGACCTCTGAGGAGCATAATAAAATTGCTGCAAAAGGAATTGGGCAAATTGCACAGCTTTTAGAGATTACCCAGCAGGAGTTAAATCTTATTCAAAAGGCCTATGGTGATTTGAACGATAAACATGAGGCTTATCTTGAAGATATCGGCAAAAGCTATAAACGGGAACAATTTTTTTTAGAAGAGAAAACAGAAGATATCTTCAGCACAGATAACAGTGTTGTTTTAAAAGAAGAAAGGATTTTAAAAAAGGGAGAAGAACTGGTTATCACAGAGGCGTATAAAATAGAAGCAGGTATTAAAGTGCAGGAGGGAGCAACTTTGGTTTTTGACGGTGCAAGGGTAGAGCTTTTGGCACCTATTCGGGTAGAGGGCGGAAGATTAGAGATTAGAAATTCGTATTTTAAGGCCCATAAGAAGATGACTCATGTGATGTTTATTATTATGAATACGGTAGTTCATATAGAAAACACTAGTTTTGATGGTAATAAGGTAACAGGCATATGGTGTCAGGCTAATGGTGAACTTTTTGTAGAGAAGACTTATTTTAAGCATACAGCTTACAAACCCTGTGTCATGCTATGGGAGTGCGAGGCTCATATAAAGACCAGTCATTTTTTAGACTGTAAGGCAGAAAAAAACAGTGGCGGAGCTATTTATACCAATAGCAATTTAGAAATAGCAGAAAGCTCCTTTGAAGCTTGCAGCGCTTATAAAGGAGCAGCTATTTACAGATTTGCATCGGTTATCCCATGGGTTAAGGGAACAGAGAATAAAGAGGTAAAAATAAAAAAACGTCATACCTCAAAAAGTCAAATGCTCAAGTTATTTGGCAAAAGGGTAGATTTTATTCCAATACCTAAAAGCTTTAACCGTATAGCGTACCCTCTAATTCTTCGTAGCAATCAATTTGTAGACTGTAAAGCCCAGAAAATGGGGATAGTCTGTGCGTATCACTCACAAGTTGTTATCAATGATAACAATAGCTTCGAGCATTGTGAAGGCCAATCTATTTATTATTATGAATGATGGGATACTTAGACCAGTTGAAGAAGCCTGGCACCTTGTGCCACAATAAAGCAGACAACTATTCCCGTAAGCGTTGGCACTAAGAAAGCGATCCACGTCCATTTTAAACTTTGAGTTTCTTTACGGATGGTCCAAAGGGCTGTGCCGCAGGGCCAATGATTTAAGGCAAAAAGCATCGTGCACACAGCTGTTAGAGAGGTCCAACCATTATTGACAAATAGCTGTCTCATCTGATCTAGGCTATCCAGTTCCAGCATAGATCCTTTGGACATATACCCCATAATCAAAATAGGAATAACGATTTCATTGGCAGGGAGTCCTAATATAAAAGCCATCATAATATAGCC
>JAQSYC010000273.1 GCA_029256345.1 Clostridia bacterium
CACAGCAGCAGTTGTTAATATGAAAGCACTTTATAAAGACAGTGAAATCACTGTTTATGAAAGAAATAATAATGTCTCTTTTTTATCCTGCGGTATTGCCTTGAGTGTAGGAGGGGTCGTAGAAGACCCGCAGGCATTATTTTATAATTCACCGTCAGGGCTTACAAAGCTTGGGGTAACAACCAAGATGGAGCATAACGTATTAGATATCGATTTTGACAAAAAAACGGTGAAGGTACAAAACCTACAAACACAGGAAATCTTAGAAGACACCTATGATAAGCTGGTTCTCACCATGGGGTCTTGGCCTATTATTCCTACTATCGAAGGCATTGAACAAGAAAACATTTTGCTTTGCAAAAATTTCGATCATGCGCAAGAGATTATTCAAAAAACCAAAGAAGTCCAAAAAGTAGTGGTTATAGGGGCGGGTTATATTGGCGTGGAGCTGGCAGAAGCTTTTGAAATGCAAGGTAAAAAAGTAACGCTGATCGATGCAGAAGACCGGATTATGAGTAAATATTTAGATGATGAGTTCACAGACCCAGCAGAAAATGCTTTTATCAGTCATGGGGTAAAGCTGGCACTCAAAGAAAAAGTGGTTAAGTTTGAAGGTGAAGGGGGCAGAGTCAATAAAGTAGTCACCGATGCATCTAGCTATGAGGCTGATTTGGTGGTGCTCTGCATAGGTTTTAAACCGAATACTGACCTGATAAAAGATAAGCTGGATACACTGCCAAATGGGGCCATTATCATTGATGAGTATATGAGAACCAGCAGGGAAGACGTTTTTGCGGCAGGGGACTGTTGTGTGGTACGGTTTAACCCGGCAGGAGATTACCGCTACATTCCGCTGGCGACCAATGCAGTCAGAATGGGGACACTGGTGGCCAAAAACCTTATGACCCCAACCCTAAGATACATGGGCACCCAAAGCACCTCAGGAATTAAAATCTATGAGTACAATATCGCTTCCACAGGGATGACAGAAGAAGTTGCCAGAAGTACAACCGAGATGACTATTGCATCTGTTGTATTGACAGACAACTATAGACCAGAGTTCATGCCCACCTATGAACGGGTAACACTGAAATTGGTTTATGACAAAGACAGCAGACGTGTACTAGGCGGACAAATTTTATCCGTACAGGATCTGACACAGTTCATGAATACCTTATCTGTTGTCATTCAAAACAACATGACGATGGAGGAGCTGGCTATGACAGACTTCTTTTTCCAGCCCCATTTCAATAAACCTTGGAGTCTGCTCAATACAGCAGCCCTAAAAGCCTTATAAAAAGGAGGTTATCTATGAGTGATGAACTAAGTGAACAGCTGAGAGATAAACTGACAAAAGTCTGTATTTGTAAGGGGATTAATAGAAAAGTCATCAAGAAAGCTATTGCAGTCGGTGCCCAGACGGTAGAGGAAGTGAACCGGGCAACAGGGTCTGGCTCAGGCGGCTGCAGCGGGCGAAGATGCGGACCCAAGATAGAGGCCCTCTTGCAGCAGGCCAGCGGAGATAAAGACTTGCAAGACTTTTAAGGTTTTATAACAATAAATGATAAAAGGAGCTAGTAGGAGCCAGACGCCTATTAGCTCCTTACCTATAGAGTGGAGTAGAAAAATTGTTCTTAGGATACGTACTCTTTACAGGATTTCTTTTAAACTTATAGTTTAATCACTATCATTAAGTCAAAGAGTTCCAGCATTGGGACTCTTTAACTCTTGCAAATAAACAAATATATGATATAATGAATAGTGCACCATCAAACAAGGGAAGGAAGAGTGCGTATGGCAAAGGACAGGAATGCATACAAATTAATAGCACAGAACAAAAAAGCTTACCATGACTATTTTATAGAAGAGACCTATGAAGCTGGTATTGCACTAGTTGGCACAGAAGTTAAATCTATACGTCAAGGCAGCATTAAAGAAAGCTTCATCAAAGTTAACAGCGGAGAAGCCTTTATCTATAATATGCATATCAATCCATACGACAAGGGAAACATCTTTAACAAAGATCCTCTTCGTACCCGAAAACTTTTGCTTCACAAGCGAGAGATTAATGAATTGATAGGTGATACCGCTCAAAAAGGCATGACGATAGTACCCCTTAAGGTATATATCAAAGGCAGTTTGATCAAGTTAGAGATCGGGCTTGCCAGAGGTAAAGACTTGCATGACAAACGTGATGCTATTGCCAAAAAGGATGAACGCCGTCAGCACGAAAGAGAGTTTAAGATCAAAAACTTATAGTCGCCATATAGTCGTATTGGCCGCGTCAAGTACACCGTAAGCCCCGCATTTTAATAAGGGGGTGCAATGGTTTCGACGGGGGTCACGTCTATCGGGGCAGCCATCCGTAGTTTGCCGGAGTCTACGTAAAAAGCTGGCAAAATAGTAAACGCTGAAGATAATTTAGCAATCGCAGCCTAAGGGCAGCAGTCTCCCTAAGCTCCCCGCAGCTTAGACCGAGGCTTCGACTAGCGGGCCACTCTTCTACCTAAGCTTTGCGGTAACAAGAGTACTCATGAAGCTACTGAAACTAAGAGCCCGCCTTTAGGCGCTTAGCAGAGGGAATGTCAAACTAAAGGCTATGATGGTAGAGACCACAATATCCGGGCTTTCGGACAGGGGTTCGATTCCCCTCACCTCCATAGAATAAGTAAATACTAGATAAAAATGACTAATCCTTGAACAGTAAGATGTTTTATTGTTTAAGGATTTTTTTATAAGATAAATAATAGTAAAACGAGGTGATTGGTAAGATGGAAATGATTAATGTTTATTCTGCATGGTTAGGAAAAATACTACAGGATGGGATAATAATAGATGAGACATTATTTGAACAAATCGGAAACATAATCTTCTTAAATGAAAAAGGAATAGAATTAAGTTTATTAGTTCAGAGTAAATGTACTACTATTACCCTTGATTATATTAAAGGAGTGATTTTCAGCGATATAGTTTTGCTAGAAACATTCAGTATCATTAATGAAATTGATTTGCAGGAAGTAGAAAAAATAATAAGTGAATATATACATGAAAGTAAAATAAGATATCCTTGGAAATTTGATAATATATTATATAATAAATATTTTAATAAAAATTATGGAAGTAGAGAGAAATTAGAAAAAGAAGATGTAATTTCTTTATTGGAATCAACTCCTCAAGGCATTTATCAACGAGGAGAAATTATTGTTGGAGAATTCGGAGTACTCCACTCAGAACAAAAAAGAAATATTAGTTATTATAAAAAAATGTATTTGTGGCATTGTAGCAATCCGGGATGTAATAAGTTTCACAGTGTAGAAGTGGATATAAATTTAAGAAATAAGAGTATAGTTATAAGGAATATTAAAGATGTTATTAATGAGAGAGGATATGAGTTAAAAGGCAGTGAAAAACAGTATGAAAAATATTTTGCTGATTTTAATAGCTATGATATTTTTTTTACTGGGCAAATACACTTGTTTTTAGGCGAATGTTTTGATGAATATGAAATAAGGATTTTATTCAAAGAACTATTAATAAATAATCAAGAAAATCTAAGAAACAAATTTGCTGCGTGTAATAAAAGGTTAAAGGGGTCAGCTGAAGAAATAGCATCGAGACTGAGTAAATCAGAATGTATGCATCTAATTTTATGTTTAAATGATATAAAGATCTTAAATACTTTAGAGAAACTTATTGATGAAGGACATATTATTATACCGCCTACTGAAAAAAGAGAGACTATATTTTATGATTCAGGTTCGGCAAATATGTATAAAAATTTAGTATTACAAGGTTCTAAATTTGGGATTAGAGTCGTTAATAGTAGAGGTTCGCAAGATGGGTTAATCAAGTTAGAGGAACTGGTAAAAACATTATATTCTTCAGAGGAAGAGATTGAAGATTTAAATTGGAAGTTAGGAAATATAGTTAGTACTAATGATGAGATTAAAGGCTACGATAATTTCTATAATTCTATCGTTAATGAAGAGATTGAAGATATACTAAGACGAATCATATTGTCAGAAATCACAAGAACAAAACAAGCATTTAAGTATCTTAAGTTCGGCAATTTCAATTTATATGGTAACCATAAGCCACAAGATGCTATGTTAGAAAAGATAATGTGGAAGTTAGGATTTGATATTTTTAGTTTTCAAGATGAAATAAAAATATTTTGGGATAGGTATTTCAAATTCTATGAAGAATGCAGAAATCATGAAAAATACGACGAAAGAGCTAGAGAGGCAATACGTAGCAGGTCTATTAATTTCTTTGTATCCTTAGAAGATTTTTTGCAGCGAAGCTTAGTCTTTATGTGTTGGACTCTTTTATCGGATCATTATAGTAATACTAGGTTTAAATTTTGTTATGAAGAAAGCAAAAGCATTGTATACGAAACTTTATCTAATTGTAATACATGTATTGAAATGGGACTTACTTTTGATGCGGACGCTAAAGACACATTATATCCTTTAATTCAAGGTTTTAATATATTAGCTATGCATTGTCAAGAGTTAGTTGATAAAGCTAATGAATATTTAAAAGAAAAAAATGAATTACCAACTGATCATGATAAAGGAATTGAGTCTTATCCTTTTTTACATAAGTGCTTATTTTTAGATTTAGAAAGTAAATATAAAGATAAAATTGTGTTTGAACTTAAAAAAGTTACTAATGAGTTTACAGATATAAACACTTGTTATATAAGAAATTCAACAAGTCATCGTAGAGAAAAAGATGAGTTTCCAGATAAAGATACTTTAATTAAGTTTTGTGATAATTTAAAGCATATTATATCACATATTGAGACAATGGGTATATATCCTTTAGCTTATATCGGAAAAAGAACAACTACAGATGCATATCAGAGAGAATATAGAGAGATGGTTAACTACAAGGGAGAGGTTATAAAAATTAGTTCTCTGAAAAATAAAGCATATAATAGTCCTAGTTTTTATGACATTCAAATTTTAGTACCATTATTTAAATTACATGCATCTGACAATTGTATCAGATTTTATCTTAAGGAAATGTCTAGGTATACAAATATGAAGAAAGACTTTCCTAAAAGGCATATTTAAGTAGCCGCCCAAATTAAAGTAATTTCTCTAAAGGACTTCTAGTTTTTAAAGCTTGTATAAAGTATCTCAAAAAAACTAGTTAAAGACGAGGTGCGTATTATTTACCGTATCAAAAATAAGAGCAGGTTTTTAAAAGACTAAAAAATGGGTCAATTTTACTTGACAATCTACACTGGGTACTTCAAGTATAAACGCTATGCTGAAGATTCAGCAAAATAAGCTTATAGATTTAGATTTTCACAAAGTTTTCGGCATAGTCACTGTTATGCTTAATTCGGTATAACAGTGACAGGGGGATACAATATGTTTCAAAGGCATATCTTGAAGCAACGCCAGCTAATAAATTTATCAGAAGTTATTCTAGGAAAGGTACACCATGGGACAACGTGCCTATTGAATCATTTCATGCACTAATAAAATGCGAATGGCTTAATCGTTTTGTAATTAAGAATCTTAAACACGCCCATGAACTGATATTTGAATACATTGATGCATTCTATAATACTACCAGACTTCATAGTTTTTGCAACATGATGTCACCACATGATTTTGAGGCAAAATCTGCAATATAATTTATTCATGAAAAAATTCGAG
>JAQSYC010000274.1 GCA_029256345.1 Clostridia bacterium
TGCCATAGGCTCAGCAGCGCTGACAGCCCTTGCTTTTATTGCAGCCTACAAAGACTCTATAGAACTATTGGTGAAAAAAAATAATTTGGATTTTGTATTCGATTTATCGATTCTAAACCCCCAGGTACTTATTGGTTTATTTGTTGGAGGGATGGCCACTTTTGTATTTGCAGCTCTTACGATGAATTCAGTGGGCAAAGCAGCAGGGATGATTGTAGTAGAAGTGAGACGCCAGTTTAAAGAAATAGTCGGGCTTATGGAGGGAAAAGCTGAGCCTGACTACGCTGCTTGTGTGGACATCTGTACAAAAGCAGCTCAAAAAGAACTAATCAAAATAGCGGCCATGGGCGTATTAACCCCATTGATTGTGGGCTTGCTCTTAGGACCAAATGGTGTGGCGGGATTATTGGCAGGCGCTACGACCACAGGGTTTATCCTTGCAGTGATGATGGCTAATAGCGGAGGGGCATGGGATAATGCTAAGAAGTATATTGAGGAAGGGCACCTAGGAGGAAAGGGCTCTGATGCCCACAAAGCCGCCGTAGTAGGAGATACCGTAGGAGATCCCTTTAAAGATACAGCAGGACCTGCTATTAATATATTGATTAAGCTTATGGCAATGGTTTCTATCGTATTTGGTCTATTTGTACTTTCATGGTGCATACTCTAATAATGAATAAGGGAATATCGAAAAACCATAGGTATCTTCTGGATACTTATGGTTTTTTGATATTTATTAAGGTATAAAAAGAATGAAATAGATGAAAAAAAGATATACTAACGTCTATCAAAGAGTATCATAAACAATCAAGGAGGCGCCTTTTATGATAGAAAAGCATACTATAAAAGTTATTCCGCTGGGCGGGCTTGGAGAGATAGGCAAAAATATTACGGCTATTGAATATGAGGATGAAATCATTGTAATAGACTGTGGTATGGGATTTCCAGATGAAGATATGTATGGGGTAGATCTTATTATACCTGATATCCGTTATTTATTAGAGCATAATAAAAAAGTAAAGGGGATATTTTTGACCCATGGACATGAGGACCATATTGGAGGAATTCCATATATTTTAAAACAGCTGAATACACCTGTTTATGGCACAAAGTTAACAATAGGGATGATAGAAAACAAGCTAAAGGAACATGGTTTCTTGAAAGAAGCTGAGCTTCATCCTGTTCAGGCGGGAGATACAATAGAACTAGGGAAGCTCAAAGTAGAATTTATTAGAAGCACCCATAGTATAGCAGATGCCTGCTGCCTTGCTGTGCATACACCTGTCGGTAAGATACTGCATACAGGGGATTTTAAAATTGATTATACCCCAGTTGATGGGCTTACGATGGATTTAGAACGGATCAGTCAGCTGGGAAAGGAAGGGGTTCTTCTCCTGCTAGCGGACAGCACGAATGTAGAAAGGGGTGGACACAGTGCCTCGGAGCAGTCTATCGGAGAGACGCTGCAGAGGCTATTTAACAATGTTAAAGGAAGGATTATTGTAGCCACTTTTGCATCAAATATTCATCGTATCCAGCAGATTATCAATGCATCGGTCAGCCATGGACGAAAAGTGGCGTTCAGCGGCAGAAGTATGGAAAACATCTCAGAAGTCGCTAAAAACTTGGGCTATCTTCATCTAGCAGAAGAGAATAGTATAAGTTTGGAGGAGATTAAAAATTATCCCAATCATCAAGTTACAATTATTACGACAGGCAGTCAGGGAGAACCGATGGCTGCTCTGGCAAGAATAGCCTTTTCTAATCACCGTAAGATAAAAATTGAAACAGATGATTTATTTATTATCTCAGCTTCGCCTATTCCAGGCAATGATAAGCTTATTGCGAGAGTTATCAACGAACTTTATAAAAAGGGGGCAGAGGTTATTTACGAGGCACTGGAGGATGTACATGTTTCCGGACACGCTTATCAAGAAGAACTAAAACTCATCCACACACTTGTACATCCCAAATATTTTATGCCAGCCCACGGAGAATACAGACACCTTATTCACCATAAGCGTTTAGCACAAAGGTTAGGGATGGAAGCTTCAAGGATTTTTGTGTTAGAAACGGGACAAGTACTGGAAGTATCTGATGAAACAGCAGGTGTAACAGGAAAGGTGCAGTCAGGCAATATATTTATAGATGGTATAGGTGTAGGGGATGTAGGCAATGTGGTTCTTAGAGATAGAAAACACTTGGCACAAGATGGCATGCTTACAGTTGTAGCAGCTATCGAGAAAGAGACTTACCAGATTGCAGGGGGACCCGATATTATAACGAGAGGATTTGTTTATGTCAAAGACTCGGAAGAGCTTATTGAGGCGGTTAAAGAAATAGCTATTACGGTGCTTGAGGAGTGTTTAAAAAATAAAATGACTGAAAGAGCTGTTTTGAAAGTCAATATGAAAAAGGCGATAGAAAGGTATTTATATGAAAAGACAAGAAGAATACCCAGTATTTTTCCTATTATTTTGGAGGTCTAGTAGCTGCGCTGTAAATCATAAGTTGAAGTCTATAACATATCCCTCTATACTATAAGGTAGAATACAAATCATAAAAAGATATAGGGGATCGGAATGAGAATATTAATAGATGCAGATGCTTGCCCAGTAGTAGACCTTGCGATAGATATTGCTAGACAGTTCGATATAGAGGTAGAGATTTTTTGTGATACTTCTCATGTGATAGAAAAAAAGGGGATTCATACAACAGTTACCCCAAAAGGAACTGATGCAGTAGACTTCGTACTGGTAAATAAAGTAATGTCAGGAGATATCATCATTACACAGGACTATGGCCTGGCAGCTATGGCACTTTCAAAAAAAGGGTATCCCATCAATCAAAATGGCCTAATCTATTCAAAAGATAATATAGAACAGCTGCTTTTTACAAGGCACCTTTCGAAAGAAATACGCAATAAAGGCGGACGCACAAAAGGACCTAAAAAACGAGAAAAGTTAGATGATCTCCATTTTTCCAAAGCGCTGACAACACTTATTTCAGAAGTGCTGAATACCCTATAAAAATATGGATACCCTAAGAGAGAAAAGATTAAATCGACTATAAAAAGCAATGAGGTGATAAAATGCGTGAAAAAAAGACTGAACCTCTTAGGGGAGAAAATAATGAAAGATTGACTAGCAAAGAACCCATAAAAAACGAAGAGTAGATTGTAATACAATAAAAATAAACCTAAAAACATCAGATAAAGCTTGCTTAAAAGTTTTAAGCATGGTATACTAATCAATACTAATACAAAATAATGAAATATATTAGTAAATTCTATTAAATTAAAGATAGGTGGTGTGATAAAATGCATGCTAAAATTAGTGAACCTCTTAAAGGTGAAAACAATAAAAGAATAAACAGTTGTAATCCAACGAATAATGAAGGCACAGCAGCATGGAGTGATACAGATCAGTTACTTGATGACTCCAAAGTTTCTATCCCCTCCGAAAAAAACGTTATGCGTGCCAAAGATTGGGTAGATAATGGAAGCAAATTATAGTATTAAAATATAACATTTATAAAAACTCCTATTTTAGGAGTTTTTTTATGTACCTCAGCCAGGAAAATATAAAAACACCCCATAGGCTGAGGTGTTTACTAGTTTATAAGAGGTTAGCGTGTAATTAAATATTGCAGAAGTAGCTGTACATCATCTGAATCAGCCACAGCAATAGTTATTTCATCAATTTTAGCTTCAGAAAAGATTTTAGTTAATGAGACATATTGACATAATTTTGAACGTAAATTCAGTCTATCTCCTTCAGAAGTAACCAGTTCGATTTCACCTTTGCATTGGTCTACCGTTTTAAAAAAACTATCAACATCTGTTATATTTGTAATTTTTATGTTGTTCATATTTATACCTCCTAGAATATATATTTATAACTTCATTATACAATATTAGTATAATTATATAAGAGTAAAAATATACAAATATTGTAATAAATATTAGAGATGTTTGTCAAAAATAATAAAAGTATTTTGTAAACAGGCAATACAACTAAAAATATACGGAAAAGTTAGTGCACTTTTGGACTTGTGTCTAAGCGAATTATAGGTAAGCATTTTTAATAGTTTTAAGATTAGCGCCTAAATGACAGAGAAGTAGATCCGCTACAGTAAGGGCTGCCATAGACTCCACAACTACCACAGCCCGAGGAACAATAACAGGGTCATGACGGCCTGTGATGTGAATCTCAGTATTTTCAAGAGCATTACTAATAGTATGCTGTGGTCTGGAGATAGAAGGCGTAGGTTTGAAGTGAGCTTTAAGCAAAATATCTGAGCCATCTGACAGTCCGCCTAAAATACCACCAGAGTGATTGGTGTGTTTTTTGACATGGCCCTCTTCGCTATAGAATGCATCATT
>JAQSYC010000275.1 GCA_029256345.1 Clostridia bacterium
GTGGTTCTATTTTTACTCAAAGTTTCTAAAGCATTCTGAATCTCCCGTTCTGTTTTTGTATCTAATGAAGAGGTTGCCTCATCTAGAATCAAGATGGGGGTGTTTCTCAAAACTGCCCTAGCAATAGAAATCCTCTGTTTTTGGCCTCCCGAAAGCCGAACACCTCTTTCACCAATCAACGTATCATATCCCTCTTCCATCGTTTCAATAAAGTCGTGGGCATGGGCCGCTTTGGCTGCTTCAACAACCTGCACCTTCGATGCCGTCTCCAGCCCATAGGCAATATTTTCATAAACCGTTCCATTAAAGAGAAATGTGTCCTGCAAAACCATACTAATGTTTCCTCTCAAACTTGTAAGTGTAACCTCTTTAATGTCCGTACCATCTATGTAAATTGCGCCTGTCATAGGGTCATAGAACCGATTTAGAAGACTGCTGACAGTGGTCTTACCCGCGCCCGTTGTTCCCACCAGAGCCACTGTTTGACCCGCTTCTATCCTAAGATTAACATTTTGCAGCACGGGGATTTCTGGATTGTAATGAAAAGTCATGTTTTTAAATACAACTGTTCCCTTGACCTTTTCCAGTACCTTTGGGTGTTTAGCTTCCTGTACATCTGATACTTCATCCATCACTTCAAACACCCGTTCACAGCCTGCTATGGCATTATTGAGATGTTCATTAACCCCAGCAAGATTTGTAATGGGTTGATAAAATAAGGTCAGATACATGATAAATCCAACAATATCCCCTATAGAAACCTCTCCGATACCATTCAGATACCCTCCATAAATAATCACGATGACAGAACCTATAGAGCTTAAGAAAACAATAGATGGATGAAACAACTCCCCTATTTTAGTAGCCTTTAAAAATATATGGGTCTGATTTAGGGCCAGCTGTCCAATCTTTTCAGCTTCATACTCCTGTTTATTAAAAATCTGTATTTCCTTGATGCCGGAAAGATTGTCATGCAATACTCCGCTTAATTCGCCAAGACTTTTTTGATTTTCACGCCATAGGGGCAGCACATATTTTGAATAGCCCATGTTTGCAAGCATAAGGAACGGTATAGCAATCAAGCTAACCAGTGCGAGCTTCACATTGATTATAAAGAGTATGATCACAACCCCTACAAACATGATGACATTAACAATAAGATCTGGTATAGCATGGGCAATCAGAAGCTCTGCGCTCACCACATCATTTAAAATCCTGCTTGCCAGCTGCCCCGTCTGCTTATCATTAAAAAAGCGCATTGAAAGATGCTGAACCTTGTCATACAATAGCTTTCTTGTATCTGCCACATAATGATAGGCGCCATAATGGGTAAAATAACCTTTTGTAAAGGAGCAAATCCCACTTAGCACATAGGCGCCAAGCAGTGTTAGTCCCATCCAAAGAGACTTTTGTGCTATTTCAGGGTCACCTTTTGTAGCAAGCTCAGTAATCTCTCGAAGCACCCAAGGGGAATAAAGCTGAACACTGGTCGAAATGACCACTGAAATCATACCAATAAAGATATAACCCCAATATTTCCTTGCTTCTTTTAAGACTCTTAAACAGATTTCCAAATCAACTTACTCCTTATATAATATATTTAGGTTGATAAAGGTAACCTATAACCCTTTGTTAACCGTATAATTATACAAAGTAATCTTGTATAATTGTTCTATTAGATAGAGTGACATCGATTGCTCCTTGAGGCTACGACCTCGTACTTGAAAGAGTGATGCCTCTGTCTGGTAAACAAGTTTACGAATAAGTTGGATGTCGACCCAGCCGGGTACCTCGCATATACAATAAGGCAGTAACGTTTATCAGTCAGTGGAACCTATCTAAAATACTTTGATTTCAGGTGATATTTATGTTTTATTTAGGTATTGATATTGGCAAGAATACACATGTTGCTTCTCTTATGGATGAAAAAGCTAAAGTTATCTTCAAGGCTCATTCCTTCTCTAATACTTCTGATGGAGCAGCTACTCTTCTAGAGAAGATTAATCCCTATATTACTGAACTTGAAATAGGGATGGAAGCTACTGGTCATTACTGGCTTTCGCTTTATTCATTTCTCATTGAAAATCACTTTATTGTGCATGTAATCAATCCTATTCAAACAGATGGTTGGCGTAAAGGAACTGAGATCAGAAAACGCAAAACAGATATCCTTGATTCTGTTCTAATTGCTGATTTTATCCGCTATGGCGATTTTCTTGAAACTTCTCTCGCTGACGAAGATACCATGTCTTTGCGTAATCTATCACGCTTTCGAAACTATCTTGTTGGTTCTATTGGTGATCTTAAAAGAAAAACCATTTGTGTCTTGGATCAAATCTTTCCTGAATACCATCATGCATTCTCTAATATCTTTGGTAAAACATCAAAAGAATTATTACTCCAATTAAACTCCCCCAGTGACTATGAAGATGTTACTTCTAAACAATTAGAAGAACTCTTATCTCAAGTAACTCTCAAAGGCTATGCCGCAAAAAAATTCAAAGATGTATCTGCTTTAGCTAAGACTTCCTTTGGTGTTACTTTTTGTGTTGACAGCTTTTCTTTTCAGTTAAAACTTCTAATTGAGCAAATCAACTTTATAGAAAAACAAGTATCTGATGTTGAGTCGCAGATCTCTGAACTTCTTGAAAAAATTAAGACTCCTGTTACTACAATCCCAGGAATAGGAAATATCATTGGTGCTACCATTCTCGGCGAAGTTGGTGATATCAAACGTTTTAGTAGCGGCGCTAAACTTGTTGCCTACGCAGGAATTGACGCTGCTGTTTCTCAATCTGGTGAATATGAATGTACCAATAACCACATGAGCAAACGTGGTTCTCCATACTTACGAAAAGCTCTCTTTAGAGCTGCTTTTGTTGCTTCCAATTCAGACCCCGTATTTAAAGCTTATTACCAAAAGAAACGTATGGAGGGCAAACATCATAATGTTGCTGTAGGTGCTGTTGCACGTAAACTGTGCTATACGATTTACGCGGTTATAAAGAATAATATCCCTTATGAGGTGCAAGCACCCCGAGAATAAGAAATCACAACTACCTATCTTTCAAAAACTTGTTTTTGCAAGTTTTTTTGTGATGCATAAAAAAACATCTGATATGCAAAAATCTTTTTTATTTACCTATTGACTTTTGATAGTT
>JAQSYC010000276.1 GCA_029256345.1 Clostridia bacterium
AGAAAAGCTTCCTTTTTTTCCAATAAGCAGAATGATTGTGTGTATGCACAAATTCATGATAAAGGGAGATTATTTATTAGATGACGGGATGCACAATATCCGGAGTTTTTATAAATCAGGAGGAACACCTATTGTTTTTGAGAGACCTCACAATGCCCATGAGGCTGATGAATTTATAAAGGTAAAAGGGTGGCTTGATTTTGAAAAACTTATTATCAATACCTGCTATCCAAATGTATATGATGAATATTTCGAATTTATAAATCAAAAAGCAATTTAAAGTGTTACAAAAATATTAAAGAATAAAAGGAGAATATCTTATGATGATATTCTTTTTTTTATTGGGAAAAATCAGAAAAAACCTTGTATATATGGGGAAGATCAGTGGTGGCATAATTAGAAAAATAAACCAAAGTATAAATAAATGTAAAAGATTGACATTTTAATCTAGGTATTTTATAATAATTACGTAATAATTAATTAACAAATCTTAACAAAATAAGGAGGAGAGATGAGATTTAATTATAAAATACTAACAGGGATGACTATAGGGGTAATGAGCATCAGCAGTTTTAATGTTTTTGCAGCTAATATTGCCATTATATCAGATAAATCGGCAATTCTTACAAAACAAAATGCTGAAACAATGGTCTTAAAGACTGGTGACAGAATTAAAATCGTTTTGGATGAAGATTTTCAGAAAAACAATGTAGCACAAGTAGATATGAACGGTACATATGGATATATTAATAAAAATGACATACAAGTAAAAGAAGTACAAACTAATATTTTGGTGAATGGAGCCAATCTAAGGCAAGAGCCTGACCCACAAGCAGAGATTATAAAAAAACTAAATGTAGGTAATAAGGTAACGGCTACTTATAAATATGTAGATTGGTATGCAGTGAAGCTTCAAGATGGGAAAACTGGGTTTATTTATAAGGATCAGATTAATGAAGAAAATTTATATTTATTGGAACGTAAAAGTGCACAGTTTTTAAATACTTTATTAGGAAAATCGTCTCCTGTAGAAGTGATTACATGGAGTGTAGCATCGGGGCTTCTGCCAAGGGGCGGCACTGCAACGATAGAAGATGTTTATACAGGAAAAAGTTTTAATATCAAAAGAACTTTTGGAACAAACCATGCGGATGTAGAGACTTTGACCATGGCAGATACAACGATTATGAAACAAATATGGGGAGGATTCACTTGGGAGAGACGACCTGTTATTGTTCATATCAATGGCAGGAGGCTTGCGGCATCTATGGCAGGAATGCCTCATGCAGGCAAAGACAGTGCGCCTAATCTATCCTATACAAGCGGCCTTTCAGGAGGGTATGGCTATGGACAAAATCTTGATGCAGTCAAAGGAAACGGGATGAGTGGTGTATGTGATTTACATTTTGTAGGCAGCAAAAAACATCAGGATGGCACTATCAGCGCTACAACCGATCCACTGCATCAGGCAGCAATTAAGGTAGCGGCAGAGTACAAATAAATCAATAATACGCTGAAAACACCTAGACATAGATAGATTATGTAAAGGTGTTTTTCATTATTCGCTTACAAATTATGAATATTTGTGATATAATGGTAATTGATACTAGTACAAAGGAGATGATTAGATGATAAATCAATTAAGAAAAACGGCATTAAAAGCGATATTATTGGGGGTTTTGGCATTTACACCTACGGGTCTTATGGCACAATCTGAAAATACACTAAGCAAAAACACAGTAGTTGAGGAAAAAGGTTATCGATTTACTTTAAATGAGGCATCCAGACTTAAAATTGATCTCAAGGATCCTATTAAATATAGCGGTGCACCTGTTTTCTTTTATGTCAATTTAGAAAATGCAAAGTGGCTTGAAGCCATTGATACAAGTAATACGATTGCTAATTTTCCAGGAGCTGTCTTTACTAAGGTCAGCGATACGAAATTAGAAGTCAAGCTGACTAACTCGCTTAATAGCAGTATTTACTCTATACCGCTTTTAACTGAGCTAACAGGAGGAGAAGCAAAAGTGAGTGTAGATGGGGGCGGAACTGAGATTAGCAGTACACCTCTTACAGTATTTGCAGTGACCAGTGATCAAAAACCTATTGTATCCACTGGTGATGTTACAGCTGTCAGAGATGAAGGGGTTGTGGCTAACATCAAAATCGATGAGATTATAAAAGGTGCACTTGTAAACAGCAGTAAGGCTGCAGATAGAACAATTACGTTGACACTGCTTAATCCAAATTATGAATTCGAAAATGACAAACCAGTCATTCAGACAAGCGGTGGTTTTTACAACATGACAACAAAAGCTGTCAATGACACAGGAAGTGGTACTTATGATATCTCGCAAATAACAACTGGTTATGGAAAAGTCTCAGCGACACAAGCAGACAAAGCTGTTTTACATATTTATCTGCCAGAAAAGACGAACGTCACAGCACCAGGGAGATTAAATATCACAGAGTTAACAGTAAAGGCAAAAACTAAAGAGCTTCAGTCAGGTAAAATTGAAATAAAGGTGAGCGGTCCGAGTGTAGAAGAGAAGATCGTCACAGTAGCACAGATTAAGGATTATAGTATTTCGGTTGTGAATAAACTTAGCAGCCCAGTCGCCATCAAGATGGGAAGCAAAGGAACCATTGACTTTTCTATTAAAGAGAATGTAGTAGAAAGTATGCTTGAAGGAAAAACAGTGCAGGTTACTTTAGACAAGGGATACTTTGCAGCAGATAAAAACGCAGGAATTAGCGATCTTTCTATAAAAAACATCAAACTTAACAAGGGAGATATTACGAAACAGCTTTCTGTTTCTGCTATACAAAAAGATGGTTATTTAACAGGATTTAGCTTTGATGTTCCAAAGAGTATAGATGAAGACGAGCTGAATGAAATTCAGTTTGAAGGGGTAACAGTTTATGCACCTTCAAATGCTTCTGGCAATGTAAAACTTTTGGTTAATATAGCAGGTATCAAAGAAGCAGGAGCGGCGACGGTAGCTAGTATAAAAGAAGTTACTGAAATGACTCTCGAGCCTATTAGATTAAAAGTAGGGGTGAAAGATCAAAAGGGCGGCAGACTGGTTATTACAGAAACTGACAAGGATATGATACAGGCAGGGATTATCGAGTTAGAGATAGAAGCAGAATCAGGAAT
>JAQSYC010000277.1 GCA_029256345.1 Clostridia bacterium
GCACTTTACGAAAAGATGACTGTTCCTATTGGAGAAGTTTCTGAAATTTCTACTGCATTTCAGAGGTTACGGGTAGATGTACGGGATATTCTGTTATCAAAAAATGAAACAGAAGCGAGAGGCTATTTTGACAATATAGCTGCAAGGCAGGCTATCATAGACCAAAATTTAGAGAAGGTAAATAAGACGATTACCTCACAGGAAGCACAAGATTTATATGATGATTTAGTAAAGAAAAATGCGGCACTGAATATCCAGCTGGATAAGATTGAAGAACTTATTGAGCAAGATAAAAAAGAACAGGTTGTTGAACTGATGAGTGCAACTGGAGCAAGTGGTATTGCTTCAAAAGAATTAGAAGAAGCGATTGTTAGTTTTCAGGCTGCAAAGCTGAATGCTGCCAAAATACAGGCAGATGCTAACACCAAGCAGGCAACAATGTCCGCTTTTATTATGATAATAGTTATAGCTGTCGGAGTCATTACAGCAATGATTCTAGGACTTTTCTTAACACAAATTATTAGCAAACCGATGAGGCTTCTGACTGAGGCAGCAGACAAATTAGCTGTTGGTGATGTCCAAGTTGATATCCAAGCTAAAACAAAAGATGAGATTGGAAAGTTAATGTTATCTTTTAGTAAGATGGTAAGTAATATTCAAGAACAAAGTGAAGTGGCTCAAAAGATTGCAGAAGGCTATTTTGATGTACAAATCACAGTCAAATCTGAGAGAGATCTTCTTACAAAAAGTATGCAGCTTATGGTGGATAATTTGAAAAACGTTTCTAATGAGTCAAGGCTACTTACTCAAGCAGCTGTAGAAGGCAGGCTGGAAATGAGAGGTAATATTCAAGGGTTTAAAGGGGGATATAAAGAAATAATAGAAGGGATTAATCAGACACTGGATTCACTGATTAAACCGATACAAGAAGCAGCTATTGTGTTAAAAGAAATGGCTGAGGGGAATCTGCAAGTTAGAGTCACAGGAAATTATCAAGGTGACCATGCAGAAATCAAAGATGCGCTTAATGATACGTTAGATGCATTATCTGTTTATGTCAGTGACATTTCACGGGTGCTTGGGGAAATGTCAAACTCCAATCTGGCACTCAGTGTCAACAATGAATATAAGGGTGATTTTGTACAAATTAAAGATGCGCTCAACCACATTATCATGTCACTTAATAAAGTGCTTGGAGAAGTTAATACGGCCTCTGAGCAGGTAGCTGCTGGATCAAATCAAGTTTCGGATTCGAGTATGTCTTTATCTCAAGGTGCAACACAGCAGGCAAGCTCTATTGAAGAACTTACTGCCTCTATAGAAGAAATATCATCTCAAACCAAACAAAATGCTGAAAATGCCAATAAAGCGAAAGAAATGGCTGAAAGCGCTAAGACCAATGCTTCCCATGGGAATGAACAGATGCAGCACATGTTAAAAGCTATGACTGAAATCAATGATTCTTCTAATAACATATCAAAGATTATTAAAGTGATTGATGAGATCGCTTTCCAAACAAATATCTTAGCGCTTAATGCAGCGGTTGAAGCAGCAAGAGCAGGGCAACATGGAAAAGGCTTTGCAGTAGTGGCTGAGGAAGTAAGAAATTTGGCAGCAAGATCAGCAAATGCGGCGAAGGAAACAACAGACATGATAGAGGGCTCTATTAAGAAAGTAGAAGGAGGGACAAAACTAGCCACTATAACAGCAGAAGCACTGAATAATATCGTAGAAGGTGTTTCGGGAGTAGCGGTTTTAGTTAGCGATATCGCAGTCGCTTCAAATGAGCAGGCTTTGGGCGTAGAGCAGATTAATCAAGGGATTATTCAGATTGCAGAGGTGGTTCAAACAACTTCTGCAACGTCACAAGAAACGGCAGCAGCAAGTGAAGAGCTTTCAAGTCAAGCAGAGATGCTCAAAAAGCAAGTAGGTAGATTCAGACTAAAAAGGCAAAATAATCACTTGGATTATGAGGAATACGAGGAGATTAATCCAGAAGTTTTAAAAATGCTTGATAAGATGCATGAAAAAAATAACAAACAGGTAAAGCCGGCAAATAAAAAATTCACATTAAATGATACAGAATTCGGCAAATACTAAAGTGATTACGATTACAGATGGGGAGTTCAGAACATTAGCAGCTCATATAGAAGAGAACTACGGTATTCATTTAAAAGAAGAAAAGCGGACGCTGGTCATGGGAAGGCTGCACAAAGTCTTGGAGGAAATGGGTTTTAAAAATTTTACCCAATATTATAAATATATTTTACAAGACAGAGGTGGTGCAGCCACCCTGACACTCATTGATAAGATTACAACCAATCATACTTATTTTATGCGTGAAGCAGATCATTTTGATTTTTTTAGAGAACAGGTACTGCCTTTTTGGATCAAAACACTCAAAGAAAAAGATCTGCGGATATGGTGTGCGGCCAGTTCCACTGGAGAAGAATCTTATACGCTTGCTATGATTATTGATGAAGTGGTGAAACAAAAAGATGCAACCTGGGATACGAAAATTTTAGCTACTGATATTTCAAGCCAGGTACTAGAAATTGCTAAACAAGGTATTTATAGCTATGATAAAATTAAAGCTTTACAATTAAAATGGAAAATTAACTATTTTAAAAAATATAATAATGAGAATTATAAAATTATTGATAAAATAAAAAATGAAGTGATTTACAGAAGGTTCAATTTGATGGAGCATTCATTTCCGTTCAAAAAAAAATTCCATATTATTTTTTGCAGAAATGTGATGATTTATTTTGATATTAAAACAAAAGATATACTTATAGAAAAATTTTATAACAGCTTGGAATACGGAGGATATCTTTTTATAGGACATTCAGAGTGGATTAATTTAGAGAAAACAGGGTTTAAACATATAAGACCAGCTGTTTATAGAAAAGAAAAATAGATGAAGATATAAAAAGTTTGAGGAGGGGAGTATGAGAAAGGCCATAAGAGTACTCGTTGTAGATGACAGCTTGCTTTTTAGAGAAGTCCTATCACGGGGCATCTCCACAGATTTACAGATAGAAGTGGTAGCAAAGGCTGTAGATCCCTTTGATGCGAAAGATAAAATTATGCAGTTTCAGCCAGAGGTAATCATTAGTGATGTAGAGATGCCCAAGATGAATGGTATAGA
>JAQSYC010000020.1 GCA_029256345.1 Clostridia bacterium
TAAAGCTTCAAGAAGAAAAAGAAATAAAAACAGAAGAAAAGGAATAAAAACAATGTTGAACTTTGTGATTGTAAGTGGTATACTCAACTATTGAAAAAGGAGTGTATACAATGTCCAAAAATTATTTAACACCTCAAGAAATTACAGAGTACACTATCACAGGAGGATATCAAAAGGTCAACCGCAGGGCGATGACAGTTTTTTTATTAGCTATTATGGCTGGCATCTATATTGCACTTGGCGCCTTCGCATCATCTGTAGCAGCACATGACGTCGCAAACAAAGGAATAGCTAAATTAATTACTGGGGCAGTTTTTCCTGTAGGACTTATGTTTGTTGTTATAAACGGGGCAGACCTTTTCACAGGTAACTGCCTGATTGTTATGTCAGTTTTTGAGAAACAAACAACTATCAGTCGATTTGTCAAAAACTTATCTATTGTTCTTATAGGTAATTTCATCGGAGCTGTAACGATTGCTTATTTAGTTGCTAACAGTAGCTTACTTTCAATGAGCGAAAATCACTTTGGCGCGTATGCTATAAAAACAGCAGTGTACAAAACCAGTTTATCTTTTAAAGAAACCTTCTTTTTAGCAATATTATGCAACCTGTTTGTGTGTGCAGGCATATGGATGATTTATGCAGCAAAAGATGTTACAGGAAGGGTACTGGCAGGCTTTTTCTCAATTTTTGCTTTTGCCATTAGTGGTGCAGAGCATATTGTAGCTAATATGTATTATATACCGTTGGCGTTGTTTTCAAAAACCCATCTTGAATACATAGAAGCAGCTCACGTATCCGTTGACCATCTGACATGGAGTAGTTTTTTGATCAACAATGCTATTCCCGTTACCCTTGGAAATATCGTCGGAGGCGTATTTATAGGTACGATGTATTATATTATTTTTAAAAAATTGCCACAGGCATCTTAAAGAAGTGTTTTATTCAGGGGGAATTGATATGAAAATTAATCAAGCAATTATTTATTTTATAGCTGCTCTAGAAACCGAGCAGCTATCTTCTCATTCCATAAAAGCTTATACACAAGATCTCAATCAATTTGCTTCTGTTGTTTCTAAAGCGACGCTTGATGAACTTGATTTCGAAGATTTTCATCATTATTTTCTCCAAATTAGTTCTTTGAAAATCACTTCTATTAAGCGCAAAAGAGTGGTTTTACATCGGTTTTTGAATTTTTGTTACAAGAAAAAAATGTGCAGTGAAAAACTGTCTGAATACATTGACCCTATTAAATCTAAAAAAAATGTGATTCCAAAAGAAGTATTAACCAGAGAAGAAATCAAAGAACTTTTTGCTTATATCGACCAGCAACAGCTAGGCTATCGTTTGAAAACAGATGAAAGTTATTACGAATACCTGTATTATTGCTCGATACGAAACAAATTGTTATTAAATATACTGCTTTATACAGGTTGTAGAGCCCAAGAGGCTGTCTCTATAAAAAAACAAGATATTAACTTACTGCAAAATACTATTACACTATTTACCAAAGGTAAAAAATATAATCAAGTGCCTATACACGAGGAATTATTAAAAGCGCTTGCAACTTATGAAGAAGCCATTCAGCAGTTTGGCGATCCTGTGATTTTAGGAATGCTTAAGAGTGCCTATCTGTTTCCGAGTAAAGGCGATATAAATAAACCTTTATCCACTCGCACACTGCATGATTTGATGAAGCAGTTATCCAAGCATCTGAATAAACACATCTACGCCCATTTATTCAGACATACTTTTGCTTCTTATTGTATTGCAGCTAATATGGATATTTCGACTATTTCTTCGCTTATTTCTCATAGTAATCCAGCGATTACCTTGTCCATTTATACCCACGAAATAGATGCTCATAACAAACAACATCAAATCAAAAAATTAAGTTTTAGTTAAAGTGGTGTATGAAAATTTCAAACCTGCTTATACTACTTATAATAGGTAGTAAAGGAGAAAAGGGATATGAGCAAGTTTGAAGAATTCAGAAGAAAGTACGCCGATGGGTATCGCTGTATCTATAGAGAAAAGGATGCTGAAAAAGGCATGACTATGCATCTTAAAAATTTTAATACGGAAAAACTCCATACGATTAATACAGACAGCGATATGGAAATCGGACAGATTGAAGATTTTTTATCAGAACTTGAAAAAATTAAGAAAAAAACAGGGCACGATTGTCACAATACTACTTTTTATGGCAATAGATCTTAATAAAGGCTATAACATTGATTGCTACTTTTATTCTCAATGTTATAGCCTTTATTATTATTTCAGCATTTTTTTAAGTAGTGAAAGTTTTTGCTCATATGGTGGATATCTTAAGGGAATTTCGAGATCTGTACTAAAAAAAAGCGTTTTTTCATGGGAAAAAGTTTTAAAACTGTTTTCTCCATGATAAGCACCCAATCCACTTTGTCCAACCCCTCCAAAAGGAGCTTTAAGGCTTGTCACATGTAAAATGGTATCATTGATGCACCCACCTCCAAAAGAAAGGTGTTTTAATAAATAATCCAGTCTCAGCTTTTGATGCCCAAAGATGTAGCAAGCCAATGGTTTAGGGTATCTATGAATAAGCTGAACGGCACTCTTTATCCTTTTAAAAGGGATAACCGGCAGAATAGGTCCAAATATTTCTTCTTTCATACACAAATCTGAGGGATGAGCAGGATAAAGAACCGTTGGTTCAATATATAAATCATCTGTATTGAAGTGCCCTCCAAAATAAATTTTTTCTTCATCTATTAGCTGTAAGAGTCTCACATAATGGGCTTCATTAATAATCCGTGCAAGGTTTTTCTTGTCATTGAAAAAGACTTTGATAGCAAACCCCATATGCCTTAGCAGCTCATCTGCAACATCCTGATGAACGAGAACATAGTCTGGGGCAACGCAGGTTTGACCAGCATTTAAAAACTTACCCCATACAATTCTTTTGGCAGCTAAAGCCAAATCTGCATCATAGTCTACAATGACAGGACTTTTACCTCCTAACTCAAGGGTTACAGGTATAAGCTGCTCTGCCGCCTTTTTCATAACCTTTTTGGCAGTATGGGGCCCGCCAGTAAAAAATATATAATCAAGAGGCTGCTCCAGCAGGCCTGTGCTAACGTCTGCATCACCTTCTATAACACTCACATAATAAGGTGGAAAGATTTTTGCAAGCATTTGCTTAATAAGTCTTGAGGTATGTGTGGCATACTCAGAAGGTTTAAGAAGGACACAATTACCCGCTGCAAGGGCACCTATTAAAGGTACTAAAGAAAGCTGAAAAGGGTAATTAAAGGGTGAAAATATAAGACATACACCATAGGGCTCAGAAATGACTTTAACAGAACCCCCTATGACTGGAAAGATTCCTCCTTGTCTTTTAGGCTGACTCCACTGTTTAAGATTTTTTATTGTCTCATTAATTTCATTCAAAGTAGTATAGATTTCCGCTGAATAGGTTTCAAAAACAGGTTTTTTAAAATCTTGATACAGCGCTTTGGCAATAGCTTCTTGATTGGAAAGAATACTTTTTTTTAATTTTTTAAGATACTGTATTCTTTGAGCAACATCATAAGTTTTGCGTGTATAAAAGTAAGAATGCATATCTTGAACACATTCAGAAATATTTATCATTTGTTCACCTCATTTATTATAGTATCATACGATCTTTTTATATTATAACTCTATTTTCCAATAAATAAACTTATTTATTTGTCATGATTTACTTCAAGAAATACTTTGCAGATTTGCAAATGTTTACTTATCATATTACTGTTTTATTAAGGGGATACTAAATTTACAAATAAACTATTTAGGGGGAAAAATAATGTACAAAAAAGCGATTTGTGTGCTCTTCATGACAACTCTATTGTTCAATCTCAGTTTATCGGCCAAATCCAAAACAAGCAAAGATACACCAGGAACAGCCATATTTGTTATGGCTGAAGATACTCACATCCAAATAGACACTAAAAATATATTTTGTCAGCTGGATGAGATTAATCTTAATATTAAAGTACCGCAGATCAAAGGACTGTCTGATAAAAAGTTCCAAAGCCATTTAAATAAAACCTTTCTAGAACAAGCACAAAAGGCAAAAAAAAATGCCCTTTATACAGCCAAAGAATATAATAAAGATATCCTCAAAGACCACCTCACACCTGTTAAATTTGAATATATCTCTACTTTTTCTGTTATAGAAGCACCAAGACCTTATTTAGTACTAGGTTTTTTAGAGTACCAATACAGTGGTGGTGCCCATGGTATCAGTTATCAAAAATATATTAATCTAAGAACAACAGATAATAAAATCCTTCAATTAAAGGATTTATTTACAGAAGGAACCGATTACAAAACTCTCATTAATACCGAAATCAAGGAACAAATACAGCAAAGACAAATAAAAGGGGAATATTTTTTCCCTGGTTCACAGGGGTTTACGAGTATCAAGGAGGATCAAGCCTATTATATCAATAATTTAGGGAATCTGGTAATCGTCTTTAATATCTATGAGATAGCCCCTTATGCAGCTGGTATCGTAGAATTTTCTATACCTAAGGAAAAATTAGGAGATACCCTTTACTAATACTGCTCATTTTATAATCATTTTTTTATATTTATGCGATTTCAATTTGTAACTTATTTTAATTTGGTGTAAAATATAAATAAACAACTTTTTAAAAAGGAGAGAGAAATGCCACAGATTAAGCCTACTTATACCTTCTTTGCTTATAAGAAGTTAGTTTTACTTAGTATGATTGTTATTTTATTTGTCATTAGTTTTATAAGTTTGTATTCCTTAAAAAACTATAAAAATCCACCGTTAGTTGGTAAATGGACTTCTCTTGAGACAGGCGAAGAAATTTCTTTTACAACAAGCGGCCTTGTCAAATTTAAAAACACCTCTAAAACAGGTACGTATACTCTTATATCTACATCTAAAATGGAGTATACCATAGATAATAAAACATTTGTTATGTATTATTATCTGGAAGGCAGAAGTCTTTCATGGGGAGTTGACAATGATTCACTAGAGAAATTTATTAAGCCTTCTTTTTTAAATTTATAAGCCCTTTAGGCTTATTTTTTATTGTACATATCAGGAAAGTTGAGGGGGTTTTTTGTGAATACCATGGAATTAGAAAAAGTGTATGAACAAGCTTATAGAAGCGGGAAATCCGCTTGGAATCAAATGGTCGCAAAAGGGGAATCTGGCTATTTAACAGCATTAGACGGTATTATTCAAACAGGAGATATCGCTTCTGAATTTCCACTAGGGCAGGTAGAGATACCTATTCATAAAATTATTGGCACTTACACCCATTCAAGAAGCATTTCTTTTGCACACAACTTTATGCCGCTTATGTCCCTAAAAACAGAATTTGCTTCCAAATGGACGTCTTTATACAACTATCATATTGAAGTTGGAATTGCCGATCCTATTAAGGTCTATGAATATTTAAATCATTTTTTTGTGATAGAAGGCAATAAAAGGGTAAGTGTCTTAAAATTTGTTAAAGGCACAAGTATCAATGGTCATGTTATCAGACTCTTGCCTAAACGTGACAAAGAGGACAAAACCAACAATATTTATTATGAATTTTTGAATTTTTATAAACATACTTTAATTAACACCATTTGGTTTAGTGAAGAAGGCCGTTTTAATGAATTACTTGAATACGTTAATAAATATAAAGCAAATACTGTAGAAGAGGATTTTCAAAAAAGATTTTTAGCGGATCTATACAGACCCTTTAGACAAATTTATTTAGAATCTGGTGGAGACCGCTTAGATATTACAACTGGTGATGCTTTTCTCACGTTTCTCAAAATATACGGTATGCCAACCGAAATTACTGCTGATACCCACAAAAATAATATCAAAAATATTATTGATGAACTGAAGTCTATAGAACAAGAAGCTACTAATGTAAAAACTGATGAAATACAAAGTCCTAAGAAAAAAAGTATGTTTACATCGCTTACTGATCTAGTGGCCTCCAAAAAAACTTTGAAAGTAGCATTTGTTTATGCAAAGACAACTGAAAGCTCGGGCTGGGCTTATGCCCATGAACTGGGCAGACTTCATATTGACAATATTTTTAAAACACAAATAACAACTGCCAAAATTGAAAATATACCCGAAAGTGAAAAAGCCTATGATACTTTTAAAACACTAGCGCAGGATGGCTATGATCTCATTTTCACCACGAGCCCCACATTTGTAGCACCTGCCTTAAAAGCAGCTATGGAATATCCAGGTGTAAAGTTTTTTAATTGTGCCGCCACCCATTCTTATAAATCTCTGACCCTTTATTTTGGCCGTATTCATGAGCCAAGATATTTATTAGGTATGATTGCAGGGGCTATGACACAAACAAATGTTTTGGGATATGTTGCACCCTATCCTATTTCTGAGGTCGTAAGCAGTATTAATGCCTTTACTTTAGGTGCCCGCGCGGTTAACCCTTATGCTAAAGTGAAAGCTATGTGGACCTATAGATGGGATAATCCTCAAGGAGGCAAAGATATTGCTAAAAAATTACAATCTGAAGGAGCAGACATTATTTCTAATGAAGATCTACCTGTTCCTGGAGATATTTCAAAAGAATATGGTGTCTATAAAATACAAGATACTTCCAGTGAAAAAACTCACTATGCGATGGCACTTTGGAATTGGGGCGTTTTTTATGAAAAGGTTATTCAGAATATATTAAGCGGGACTTGGAAAGCTGTCTATGAAGAGTCTAGCAAATCTCAGCTTCCAATGAATTTTTGGCTAGGCATGAACACAGGTATTGTAGATCTTTTATATTCTAACAGACATATCAATACATCTATGAAATATTTAATAGATGGGGTAAAAAAATCTATTATCCGCAATGAATTTAACATCTTTGAGGGGCCCATTTATGATCAGAATGGTCATCTGAAAGTAGCTTCTAATAGAGTGCTAGACTATGAAGATATTATTCATATGGATTGGTTAGTGGAGGGGGTAGAGGGCACTTTGCCTAATATCAAAGAGTTAAAACCTACAGATCCTTTTTCGTATATGAAAGGTATTATCGGCAAACAAGGGAGTTAGTCAGTTAAACTGACCAACTCCCTTGTTTGTAATCCAAGACATAATAATTGTACCCATTAATAATCGTTATATCATTGTAAGTTAACAATCTTTGAGCGCTAGAAGAATAAGTAAGATGATTATGCCCGTATAAATGATATTTAGGCATTGTACTCTTATAGATTTCATAGAAGGCCTTAAAGCCTCTGTGACACACCCCATTTTTATCATCTCCCAAATCGAAAGTAGGAGAATGGGTGACAAACAAATCAATACGATTTTTTGAGGTCTTCATGAGTTTTTTGACGCGTTTTTGCATGCGCTCCTCTGTATACTGGTGCAGTCCTCCTGTATACTCCATAGATCCTCCAAGACCTGCCATTCTAATCCCTTTATAGGTGATGACTTTATCTTCGAGGCAATCACACCCTTCTGGTGGATGACTCCCATAGCTTTTATCGTGGTTCCCATGAACATAAAACACAGGTACTCCTAGCATGGTCACTAAAAATGATAGATAGGAAGCTTTTAAATCACCACATGAGATCACACATTCAATGTCGCTAAACTTCGATTTATCAAAAAAATCCCAGAGATAATTGCTCTCAACATCAGCTACTACTAATATCTTCATATCTATTCCATCCTTTGTAAACTCTATAAAAATAATTATACTATAAAATATTTTTTTTTGATATCTCAAAATCAACAAAAAATTTAACGCATGTTCATCTTATTTGGGACATATATATGTTGTAGACAAGTTGGAGGGATGTATATATGAATAGGACAAAGCAAAAAATATTTAAAGTGTCTCTTTTTAGCGTAATCATACTTATAACATTATGGTTTGTAAAAGATTTTAATTTATCTTGGGTTGAAGTTAAGAATAATTATGCAGAAATCACCATTAATTTTCTTTTTCCAATGAATAAAGACAAGTTATCAGAATGTATACAGCTAACAAATGATCTTCCGTATGCGACTGACTTTGACTATTCACTTCATTGGCTCAATAACAGCGTTGTATCGATTAAGCTGAAGGAACAAAGTAGTATAAAAGGTCAAAATATTCAGTTAATTGTTAAAAAAGCGCCTAGTCAGTATCCTTTTATCTTTAAAAATGCTAATATAAATGTTCAGTTCAAAAGTGACGTAGCACTCTTGAAGCCTAATAAATACTTGCTAATTGCTACCGATCAACCTTTTGATATTCAATTCAATACACCCATGGACAAAAATAAAATTAATAAATTTTTAGAATGTGATGCAACTTTCTACATAGAACCCCAAAAAATGATTAATGATGCAGGAAAAGAAATAGAAGATCCGTGTTCCTTTAAGTTTACCCCAAAAACGCCCCTTAATAATGGTCAGAAATATATTCTGTCCTTTAGAAAAGGCATGCCCTCACGGTCAGGCTCGTTACTCAAGCAAGATACTTCTGTGATTTTGACAACAGATATCAAACCGATTGTGGTATCGACCTACCCCGAGCCCAACAGCAAGTGGATTGGTCTCTACCCCAGACTAATAGCTGAAACAGATTCCAAAACTGCCGGTGGAAGTGTCCGAATAGGAGGCAAAACCATTATAGGTACGTACCTTGATCCATATCATATAGCATTTCTGCTACCAGAAGTACTGGATTCAGATACACATTATGAAGCTATTTTTGAAGTTTACTCTGCCAGTGGCGAGAAGAGCGAACCCAAGACTACGTCTTTTAACACTGTAAGACTAGATGAAAATAGATTATGGCTAGAGGTTTTGATTAAAAACGAACCAAAGGTAAATGTTTATAGAGGCAAAAAAATCATAAAAACCTTAAGCTGTTCTATTGGGAATGATGCTTATCTGCCACCTCTAGGCACTTATTATACGCAGGATAAAGGAGAAGTATTGGTGGATTCCCGCAATAGGGAGGGCGCTAATTTCTGGATAAAGGTAAGTGATACCTGCCTTTTACAAGGGGTTATAAGAGATGCCTACTGGAATATCAAACCCGAATTTCTGAACCAGTTTGGCAGCCAAATCAAACATCCTAATATTATTCTTAAAGATGAGGATATACGATGGTTATATCAAAATATTACTTCCGATACAATGGTTATCATTCACCACTAAATACCCTTAATAGGCTATTTTTAGATACCAATTTAAGATTAAATATTGTATAATAGATAGTATGATATACCATTTATATACATTATATGATCAGGAGGATAGACATGCAGAAATTAACTCTTCCGTTGTTTGAATGCTTGCCCGGCATGATTGTAGCTGAATCCATCAGAAATATTGAGAATGGTGCCATTTACATCTCAGCTGAACAGGAACTAACAGTTGACAATATAGAAAATCTACGAAAACTTAATTGTTTAGAAGTCTCTATTTACGTCAATTCCTGGGACACTGTGTGGAAAATCCCAGAAGAGACGTTAGAATCTTATACAGGCAGTACGGATACTGTCAAACCATTGCTTCAGCAGGTTGCCTCTGGACAACCCATTGATTTAGAGGCTTTTAAGTCTATCAAAGATGATATTCTAAATAACTTTAAAGATAATTTTAAAGTTATCGGATGCATTAATCTTTTTAAATTTGCAGATAAATATACTTATACCCATAGTATTAATGTTGCATTATTAAGCATGCTGATAGGAAAATGGATGAAATATGGTAGTAATATGGTGGAATCCCTTTTGCTTGCCGGCTTGCTTCATGATATCGGTAAAATGAAAATAAATCCTGATATCCTAAACAAACCTTACAAGCTAACAGATGATGAATTTGAAGAAATCAAAAAACATCCCCGTTATTCCTATGAACTTTTACAATATCGTCATGATATCAGTATGGACATTAAAGTGGGTATACTGATGCACCATGAGAGAATAGACGGCTCCGGGTATCCCTATAATGTTTATAATGAAAACATTAACGATATCGGTAAGATTTTAGCTGTTGCAGATGTTTATGATGCCATGATGTCAGAAAGACCCTATAAAAAGAAGCATTCTCCTTTTGAAGTCATGCAGTTGATGCAGGAAGGTGCCTTTGGTAAACTAGATACTAAAATACTATTAACTTTTTTAACCAATGTTGCAAGCTATTATGTAGGGGTATATGTCTTACTAAATACTGGGGATGTGGGACAAGTAGTTGCTATCAACCCCTCATGTGTCTATCGGCCAATTATCAAAGTTAAAGATAAATATATCGACCTATTCATTGATAAAACAATTGACATTATAGAGGTCACCTAACCTGTCAAAATAAGCTCATTATAATGAATACATAAGTAATACGTATAAAATATTAAAAAAAGACAATACTATACTCGATAACATTTAATTTTTTGAAAAAGGAGTATAGTCTATTATGAAAAAGGTTTTAATATTACTAACAATCATGCTGATGAGCTTTGTATTTGCCGGATGTACTGATACCACCACACCTGATCCAGGTGAAACAGTTATCCCAAGTGAAACCATCGTCCCGGATACAACAGTATCACCCGATACCACTATGTCACCGGATACTACAACAACACCTGATTCAACCATTTCACCAACTGATACAGTTCCGGAAACAACTACTCCATAAGCCAAATGAATACTTTAAATGAAAAAATAGAAAGCAAGAATTTATTCTTGCTTTTTATTTTTTGACTAAATAGATTGTTATTTTAATACGGCATTGATTGGTATGGGTGTAATGTTCAAGATCCATTGACGTTTTAACACCTTCTTGTTCCCATGCAGAAATACTTTTATAGCTTTTTGTTTTGTCTGTAAGAATATTTTCTTTAAGGTGCTTAAATTGAATATTTAATTTATCAAGCGGATAATTTTTGTTTTTTGTGACCAAATGGATAATTTGTTTAAGCTGGGGAATATCTTTATGATTAAATTCAAACCCGTTTTTATAAAAAATAAATTGCGTTTTGTAAACATTATTATTTTTATTGATAAAGGAATGGTAATAAATACTTTCATCTGTATTTAGCTTGTAGTAGGGGAGCTTGCAGCTGATTTTATCAGAGGGAACAGCCTCCTCACGACTTTGGGTTCCGCCCAATTCCGTATAAATATTTTTCAAGGAAGCTAATGTTGTTTGATTGATATCTGTCTCCCCTTGAGCCGCATCCTCTATAAAATGCAAGCTAACATCCAGCTTTCCCCCTTGAAGTGGAAAAACAAATACTTTGATTTTCCATTCACCAATATCTTCACTATAGGAATAATGCTCAGTAATATTTTTAAGATTTTCTTTAACCGTTTTTAATAATTCCTCATTTTTCTCTAAATAATGTTCCATAAACCATCTCAACCCTAATATTTTATTGAGATTAAGTTTTTCATAAGTTGTATCAACCAATTCTATCGTAAAATCATGTATTACTCCTTCGTCGTTGGCCTTAACCTTATAAGTTGCCTTACTTTTATAGTCATAGCCTTCATAAAGTGTATTATCTTTTGTATTTGGTGTCATAATAATATCGTTTTCAGCTAAATATGAAATAAATGCACTTATATCATTTTCAACCCCAAAACTCATATTAAAACAAAAGATTATTATCCATACGATTCCTAAGATTTTTTTGATACCTTTTTTATCATTCATTTTTAGACCCCCTCAATATTGGCTTATAATTAGTATGTCAGTATTCATTTATTAAAAATAAGTGAATAACTGGCATCTTTTATAAACCTTGCATTGATAAGGTTTTCTTGATACCTATAATATTTGTCAATTCACCTGGTATAACATTTTTATACAAGCTTATAAAATCATGTTATAATGGAATGAATTGACAAAAGAAAGGATTGAACCATTGAACATTTTATTACTTGCACTTAATGCAAAATATATTCATTCATCTTTAGCCTTGCGCTCTATTAAAGCCTATTGCGAAGAGTATATCAATTCTATCGAATTGCTCGAAACCACCATCAATAATAACGAAAATGAAATTATAAAAGAGATTTATAAAGTTTCTCCGGACGTTTTAGGCATTTCGTGCTATATTTGGAATATGTCATTTATAAAAATACTGATTCCCACACTCAAAAAAATATTACCCCAAATGACCATTATATTAGGTGGCCCTGAAGTGTCGTATCAGTCTCAAGAACTCCTTACAATATTAAATGTAGATTTTATTATGGAAGGGGAGGGGGAAGAAACTTGGCAGGAGTATTTAGACTACCGCTTTAAAAATCATAAGTCTCTTTCAGAGATTGATGGCCTTGTTTATAAACAAGGCACCGTTATTAACAAAAACAGGGCTAGAACACCTCTTAATCTTGAGTATCTGCCATTTGTTTATGACAACCTAACAGGCCTTGAACACAAGATTATCTACTATGAAGCTTCAAGAGGGTGTCCGTTTAACTGCCAATATTGTCTTTCGTCTATCCAAAGCGGTGTGCGATTTGTGCCTGTAGACAGAGTCAAAGAACATCTGCACTATTTCTGTGACAACCGTGTTAAACAAGTTAAATTTGTAGACAGGACCTTTAATGCTAATAAGAAATATGCGTTAGCTCTATGGCACTATATCATAGCCCATGACAATGGTTATACTAATTTTCATTTTGAAATAGCCGCTGAGCTCATAGATGAGGAAATGATAACGCTTTTAAAGGGCGCAAGAAAAGGACTTATTCAGTTTGAAATAGGCGTGCAGTCTACTAATCCTAAGGTGTTAGCTACTATAAAACGCAAGATGCCCTATGAAGAAATAAGTAAAATCGTACTTCAGATTAAAGCCCTGGCTAATATCCATCAGCATTTAGATCTTATAGCCGGCTTACCCTTTGAGGATTATACCTCTTTTAAAAATTCTTTTAATGATGTTATTGCCCTAAGACCAGAACAATTTCAGTTAGGTTTTCTCAAAGTTTTAAAGGGTTCAGGACTTAGAAAAAATGCGGCAGCTTATGGCTTAGTTTATAAACAAGAACCTCCTTATGAAATCTTATATACCGATGCATTAAGCTATAATGAAATCCTTAGACTTCATAGTATAGAGGAAATGCTTGAAAGGTATTATAACAGTGAGCGGTTCAAAACCTCTTTAGAGTATTTATTTACTTGTTTTGAATCTCCCTTTAGTTTTTTTGAAGCATTAGCCCTTTACTGGGAACAAAAAGGGTATGATTTGATCCAGCACAATAAAATGTCATATACCCTCAAGCTCTGTGAGTTTTGCCTCACTTGTTCCCAGATTAATCCTGAGCTTATTAAAGAATTTTTAAGATTTGATTATTTAAAGCATGAGCATCTCAAAGAAATCCCTACAGAGCTTCAAACCCTTGATAGTAGCAGCTATAAAGAAGCAGATAATAGCTTATTAAAAAATGATGATTTTATCAATATACGCGCGCCGCACCTTATAGCCCTTTCCACCAGACAGCGGCATAAAATCACCCATATTGAACATTTTAAATATCATTTATATAAGGCTTATACAACCGGCATCTATGAAGAAGTAGCGGTTCTCAAGGAGCCCTGTAGTATATTATTTGATTATGCTTCACAAAATACAAAGTGCATTTTATTGAGTTAGGAGGTGCATCTTATGAAACAAGTGGCACAGATTGCTGCTATATTAAAGACACTGGATGACTATTACCCCCAAAATGTCGTATGCTACCTAGATCACGAAACACCTTTTCAGTTGCTGGTTGCAACGATACTAAGTGCTCAGTGTACAGATGACAGGGTGAATCTTGTAACACCTGATTTGTTTAAAAAGTACCAAACAGTAGACGCGTTTGCCACGGCTTCTTTAGAAGAAGTTGAACAGGCCGTCAAAAGTACAGGGTTTTATAAAAACAAAGCCAAAAATATCATTGCCTGCTCCAAACGGCTAGTAGAGGTATTTAACGGTGAAGTTCCTTCAGACATTGATCAGCTCACCTCATTGGCAGGTGTCGGAAGAAAAACAGCTAATGTTATACGCGGCAATATCTATCATATCCCAAGTGTCGTAGTAGATACCCATGTTAAACGTATTAGTATCCGTTTGGGTCTAACCCTCCATGATGATCCTGTTCAAATCGAAATGGATTTGATGGCTATATTGCCTTCTGAACATTGGATACGTTATAACACACAAATCATTGCCCATGGCAGGGCTATTTGTATAGCCAGGGGACCTAAATGTAGTCAGTGCATGTTTTTAAACATCTGTCCCTTTGGTCTCAGAAGACTCTTAGAAGAACTGCCTGCAGAAGCCCATGATGCTTTGGCAAAAGGCCATATGTATTAAAAAGAACCTAGATTATTTCTCTAGGTTCTTTTTGCCAAAACTGAATTTTTTAGTTTTACGTTGATTTTGAGCATTTTTTCTTTCTATATAGTCTTTAATCACATCACAGTAGTACGTATAAGCGTTAAGTCCAAATACTTCGGCAGATAGGGGCTTAACGGAATGCACAGCATTTGTACCCAGAACTGTCTGATAATCGGGCTTGAGAATAAGCTGTTCTA
>JAQSYC010000278.1 GCA_029256345.1 Clostridia bacterium
GAAGAAAATGAGTATACCCTTGCAGCAGAACATGTTTTTAAGTTTAGTTTTGGTCAAATAAAAAGTAAGATGATGAGTATACAATTTTATCCCTCGCAGCAGCCCAAAAGTATTACTTTATGGCCTAAAGAAAGGGTAATGCTCGAACTTAAAACAGGGAAGGTTGATGTCAGGACAGGAATTGCATTATATGAAAGTGGAGAGATAAGATCTTGTGAGCCTGCTGAAGGGACAGTAGTTGATACCCCTATAGGAAGTATTGTAGCTTATGATACCAGTGTGATAGGGATTCATGGGGAGAGTAACTCCCTGCAGTTTAGACAGGATGGGCATTTAAGTGCTTTGGCTACATCTACAGATAAGATCGAGATCTATGATGAAAATAATAATAAGGTTACCTATGCTCCCCAAGAGGTACCCAATCTATTTAATCCAAATGTCAAAGATGTTATGCCGCTTTATCTGGCATTTAGTGAGGGTAAGGTGATTGTAAATGATGAAGTGGCTTATAATATAGACAGACATATCTTTGTGATCACCCAATATTTCAAAGAAATAGCAACAGCGTGCACAGATTGTTCAAACTGCAATTTATGCCAGTAACTGTAGAAAACAATAGATTGACCACTAGCCTGTCCATTGGAGCCAATTGCTCAAATGGGCAGGCTTTCTTTAAAGCATAATAAAGTATACTAATGAAGTAGTTTTTCTAACTATGTGTTGTTTTGCTTATGCATATAAGATATAATTTAACTATCTAAAAATTTTCGTAAAAATATTTTTAAAAGTGATAAGTTGGTTATAATATAATAAATCATTGAATAAGGGGAATTACTATGGAAAAAATAGCTTTAATTACGGATAGTACTTGTGGTTTACCAAAAGAATATGCAGACAAATATCATGTGCATATATTGAGTTTAAAGATTATATACAAGGACAGGGAATATATAGACGGTGTAGATATTTCACCAGAAGAAGTCTATAGCCGGCTAGAAGAAGAAGTCCCTACTACCTCTATGCCTTCTGTAGAAGATGCTGAAAAATTATTCGAAAAACTTATAAAAGAAGGTTATACCCACGCTGTGGCTCTTCCAATCTCATCAGGTCTTTCAGGAACGATTAATAGTTTTAGAATTGCAGCAGACCATTATAAAGAAAAAATCGAGTCTTTCATATTGGATACAAAAATGCTTTCTATGGCCGTTGGTCTTTCCGTTATCGAAATAGGTAAAGCTATTTCGAGTGGAAAAAGTTTCAAAGAGGTTTGTAAACTTGCCTATGAATTCAGGGATAAAACCACACTGTATTTTACAGTAGATACACTGGAGTATTTGATCAAGGGCGGACGGATTGGCAAGGTTTCCGGAGGAATAGGACAGCTGTTAAATATCAAGCCGATTATAACAATGGATGAAGAAGGCAAATATACTACCGTTACTAAAGTAAGAGGTTCAAAGCAAACGCTAAACAAACTGATACAAATGGGCAAAGAGATCGTAGACAATGCTAAGAGCAAGGTTGTTATTATGACAGGCACAATGCATAAGGAAGCAGAACTATTAAAAGAAGTATTTATAGATCATCCCAATACGACATTTTTATATGAAGGGACCATTACACCTGTAGTGGGGATACATTCAGGGCCTAAACTGCTTGCATTGGTCATTATGAAAGAATAAGATAATCAAGTATAAAAGAAAATTTGACATTATAGCTTAAAAGTGTATAATAGAATCAACACCCCCCATAGGGGGAGGAGCAGAAGGAGGTATATAGATGAATCCAGAGAGAAAAAAAGCACTTCAATCTTTGAAAACCTCTAGGGGACAAATCGAAGGCATTATAAAAATGATTGAAGATGATAGATACTGCATGGATATTTCTAATCAAATTATCGCTGCCCAGGGGTTACTTAAAAAGGCCAATCTCCTTATATTAAGGCAACATCTGAATCATTGTGTAAAAGACGCCTGTATGAGTGAGAAGGGAGAAGAAAAGATAGAAGAAATTATCACTGTTATTGAAAAGTTAATCAAATAATAGGAGGGATATAAGATGGAAAAAAGAATAATTGTTGAGGGAATGAGCTGTGGGCATTGTGTCAGACATGTTAAAGAAGCACTTGAAGAATTAGAGGGAATTACACAAATAGACGTTGATTTGGAAAGCAAAACAGCGACCATCAAGGGATTCGCCGAAGATAAAGACATTAAAGATGTTATCAAAGAAGCTGGTTATGAGGTAATAAGTATAACTGTTCAATAGTCATGATAAAATACCAATACATTACTATAAAATATTGGTATTTTCTATTGTATTTTTGACACATATATCGTATTATCTAAATATAATGATATTAGGATGATGTTATAAAATTGAAGAAGGGATTAAGATGATAAAAAAACATAAATCACATCAAAAATGGAGTTGGATTTTTTTAGTATTATTTATAGGGCTTTCTGTTATAGATTTCAGATTTGGATTATTAGGACTTATATGTATGACATTACCCATGTTTCATGCGCTGCGCGGAGCTGGAAAAGCACACTGTTCCTTTTATTGCCCAAGAGGTTCTTTCTTGGGGAGATTTCTTAAATCTATCAGTCTGCAAAACAACCTGCCTGTTTGGGCTAAATCTAAAAAGGTTAAAAATGTGCTGCTTATCATGATGATAACGATGCTGATAGTAGGGCTGTTTCATGCAAATTGGCATGGACTAAATATGTTGAAATCAGGATTTGTCCTATTTAGATTTATGACCGCCTCTTTAGTTGTAGGCATCATTATGGGCATCTTTTTTAAACCGAGGTCATGGTGCCAAGTATGTCCTATGGGTCATGGAACAGGCCTTATAGATAAGGCTATAAAAGCTTCTAAAAAGTAATGAAGCAAAACTAAATCATAAAATAATAGAATGTTATTGACACATATATTTTATAATTTTAATATATAAATACAAAGAAGATAAAATCTTCTTTAAGGCAATTGAGTTGATAATCAATCCATTTCAATAGAGCGTATTAAACAGGAGGTTATAGATATGACAAGAATAATAGACAGTCATCATTTTAAAACAGAGGTATTAGGATATAGTGGTGTAAGTTTAGTAGACTTTTATGCAGACTGGTGTATGCCATG
>JAQSYC010000279.1 GCA_029256345.1 Clostridia bacterium
AGCTTTATACACTATCTTGATCAGCTGAGAGAAACCGGTGAAGGCTTAGAGGAAGCTAAGCTTATAGGAGAAAGCGAAAATTTAGTACGGATTATGAGCATTCACAAAAGCAAAGGTTTAGAGTTTGGGGTGGTCTTTTTATGTGATACAGCCAAACGATTTAATCATAAAGATATGGCTAAAAGTGTACTCCTACATCATGAATTAGGATTAGCCCCAGAATTTATAGACATAGAAAGTCATGTGAAATATCCCACCATTCCTAAAATGGCTGTAAAAAGTCAGATTTTGAGAGAAAATATTTCCGAGGAAATGAGAGTCCTTTATGTAGCCTTGACCCGGGCAAAGGAAAAACTCTTTATCACAGGAGCAATTTCAGATTTTTCAAAGAAAGCCAGCGAATGGAGCTTGTTTGGAGCCAGAAGTCAACAAGGCATAGTGCCTTTAGGAATTAGGCGAGCAGGTTCCTATCTGAACTGGATTGGAATGGGTTTGTATGCACACAGTGAGTTTAAAGCCATAAGAGATGAAGCACAGATACACTCAGAGTTTAGTTTTGAAGGAGAGTCTAAATGGCAGCTGCAGTTATGGGATAAGGCACTTTTGAGCACCCAAGCAGAAAGTTCTAAAATACAGCAGGCAGCTAATGAGGAAATCCTGAACCAGTGGAACTCAGAAAAACACTATGGGGACTATAAAGAAGAGATTTATAGAAGACTGGATTTTAAGTATGCTTATGAAGAAGCTGTCATGTTGCCCACAAAACTTTCGGTTTCTGAAATCAAAAAGCATACTGTTGAACTACAGGAGCAAAAAAAGATACCTATTTTTATAAATGGAGAGGAACCGATTAGGGGGGCTCAGAGGGGAACACTTATTCACAGTATTTTTGAGCACGTAGATTTTTTGCGCTATACAAAAGAGGAAGAAATAAGAGAGGCCATTGAAAGCCTTATCGCACAGCAAAAGTTACAAAAGGAAGCACTGCAGGTAGTAGACGTTAAGCGTTTAGCACAGTTTGCCAGTTCGGATAGAATCATCAGGATGAGAAAAGCCAAGCATGTGTGGAAAGAAAAGCAATTCGTTTATTTAGAAGAGGCGAAGCTTATAGATGATAGCTATCCGTCTGATGAAAAAATATTGATTCAAGGCATGATAGATACTTTTTTTATAGAAGAGGATGGCATTGTTATTATTGACTATAAGACAGATTTTATAGACCCCAAGAACAGGGATGCAAGCATAACCGCACTAAAGGAAAGATATAAACTGCAGTTAGATCTTTACGGAAGGGCAATAAGTGAGATGACTCAAAAGCCTATTAAAGAAAAATGTATTTATTTATATCAGATTGATCAGTGGATTACGCTATAATATACAACCAGACACGGAGGACAAGAGATGATTAAGCTTATTGTATCAGACATGGACGGCACATTACTAAATCATAAAGGGGAGCTTTCACCAGAGTTTTTTGAGGTTTTTAAGAGACTCAAAAAGAAAGGGATACTTTTTGCAGTAGCAAGCGGCAGACAGTATTTCACCCTTCAGCAGACCTTTAAAGCAATAGCAGAGGATATTATTTTTATTGCAGAAAATGGCACCTATGGGTGCTATAAAGGGCAGGAGATAGCGCATAATCCACTGGAGAAGAGTCTGTCAAAGACACTTATTGAAAAAGGGAGATTAATCAAAGATACCGATATCGTGGTATGTACCAAAGCAGGTGCGTATATTGAAAACAACAGCCAAAGACTTATAGAAGAGGTGAAGAAATATTATGTGAAACATGAAATTGTGGAGGATTTAATGCAAGTAGAGGGGGATGTTTTAAAGGTCACTTGATATAAAGTATGAAGAAACCATGGTATTCGGAGATTATTTAAATGATTATGAGATGATGGAAAATGCTTATTATAGTTATGCCATGGAAAATGCGCACCCTGACCTTAAAAAGGCAGCTAGATTTGTAGCCCAAAGCAATGAAGAGAATGGTGTGATTGAAAAGATAAAAGAGATCGTGTTAAAATCATAAAAGGTTAAAAGTTTTAGTGACAAGTCCGAGAGTCGGAGTGCTTTAAACTCCCCTCATACAAGACTTGTCACTAAAAAGATTTAGGGTGTAAAAGAATAGTCTGTTTCTAGCACTTCTACAAGATTATTAATATCCCGTATGCCATCCGACATGCCTTTGGCAAGGATATTAGCTCGGTCCATGCCAGACTGCCAAGAGAATAGTCCGCCTAGACAATTTTCCCGCACATAGAGAGCTTTATAATAAATAGAACGCAGATCATCATAGGAATAAATAAAATTACCACTGGAATCTACAATGTAAGAGGCTTTAGCCGCATCGTCCCATCTGGCCGTATACCCATTTTGATTAATATAATCCTGTCTTAAATCATCAAAAGTGATGGTCCTTGTGGCACCATATCTGCCGTAGAAAGGAAGGCCCATCAATATTTTGTTGGAAGGCATACCGGCAGCGATAAGATTTCTGACCTGAGCATCGACGCTTCTGCCGCTGAGTGCCAATTCTGAAGGGTAGAGGTTAGCCTGATGCGTTGCGGCACTCGCGCCAGTCTCACCAGCATTAAAGTCATAGGCCATTAGATTAAAATAGTTAATTAAAGGAGCTATTCTACTGATTTCCACGTTATTGATATAGGAGGAATCACCGGTTCCGGCCACAGTGATCCATTTATTTGGCCCCAGCACATCCCGAAGGGCTGTAATCAGCAATGTAAAGTTTGCTCTGTCCGCGGGGCTTGACTTGATCCCTGCAATGCTGCTGCCAGGATATTCCCAATCCAGGTCAATACCATCTAAATTATAAGTATCCACCCAACGTTTGGCTTCTCTTGCAAAGGCATATCTTGAGGCAGGAGTTGAAGCTGCATCTGAGAAGCCTTCAGCACCCCAGCCGCCTATGGCCATAAGCACCTTTAAATCGGAATTACTGCTTCTTAAATCAGCGAGTTCTTCAAGATATCTGACGGAGTAGGGCTCAAAGGTACCGTCTGGATTGATAAGTGCAAAAGCATAAATGACAAAATCAAGTAATAAAGGATCTACATTTACAGGGTTACCAAGGACGTATTCCCCCACAATAGGTACGATATCACAAAAAGGATTGGCCCCAGAAGGTTGATTTTCCAGGCTTTGGATTTGTGTGCGATAAGTGGATTTGAGATGCTCTAAAGTCTTGAAAACTTCTCCCATCTGAAGACTTTGAGGAGAGGAATAGGTTTTAATATCCATTAAGGTTTGATCTGGGGCAATGATTAATAAATGAATGTCAGTGCTTCTGACCGAAGCTGGGGGATTGTCTATTTCCAGTACTTGGCCAACAGTTCCCTTACGGTCATCTATGATAGGGAAAGGCATAGCATTAATATTGGACCTGTAGACAGAATAAAGCCACTGAAGGTGTGTGGCATTTTTATCCATACTTATACCAATAAGCGCTGTATCGTTTCTTGCAAATTCTTTGTGGTGTTTGATAAACAAAATCCAATCATTACGATGCATGAGATTAAATTCACCAGGGCTGCAAAAAAGGATTACCCATTTGCCCGCATAGTCCGAAAGCTTGATGAGACCCTGGGTGCTTGAGGCAGTGAAATCAGGGATTTTGCAGCCTGGTTTTAGCGTAGTATTCATATTGATCACTCCTTACAAAATGGTAATGTAACATTTAAATGAAGAGCCGCACTGATTTGATGACTATTTCATTTTATACTATTCGTAAAGAAACAAGATTATGATATTTTAAAGGAATAAAAACAAGCGCCAAGAAATATTATTAGAGATTTGTATCAAAATGAGAGATAAAAGGCAGTTAGTGAATAAACTCAGTTAAATAGGTTATACTTCAGATACCCATCTTTAACCATTAAAAGGAGGTTGTTTATGAGCCGTACAAAGGATATAATCAAAGCCAGAACGATACTAGAGCATATCATTCAAGGGAAAGAACCACTGACAGGTATAGAGATAAGTCGGGAGAGTTTTCTGGAGAGTCCAGAGCTGATTAGAAGTTTATCTCAGGTGGTAAGCACTTTAACCCATCTATTAGAAGACTCCGCCTACAGACCCAAAGACACAAGAAAAGAATTCGACATTACACCGGAGCAGATAGCTAAAGTCGCATTTCCACAAGATAAGATAGGGGTTAATCTTGCAGCAAAGTATATCAATGCAGTCATTGACACCAGTCAAATCAAAGAGATTACAGGGATTAAAATCAATGCAAGACTGAAAGAACAAGGGATTCTCAGTGAAAAAATTGATGCTTCGGGTAAAAAAAGCACAATAACCAATGCAACCTCCCATAGATATGGGATTGAGACGATAAAAAGCAGTTTTAATGGACAAGAATATGAAAAAATTGTTTTCAATGATAAAGGGAAACGCTTGCTTTTAGAAAACTTCATCAAATTTATGAAGTTAGAAGAAGCGGCAGCAATAAAATCAGAATAAGGTACTCATTTTGAGTGCCTTTTTAAATATCAGTACTAAAATACAGAAAATATATTGACAAAATGGAAAAACTTGATACTATTATACAGTACAGATGAATAGGGTGTGTGTTGGAGTAGAACATAAATCCTATAATCAACAAGATTTAAAAGAGCAAATAGTCAAAAATACATAAGGAGGCTATGTGATATACGCAGTATAGAGTAGGACGTGTTGGAGTATTATGACAACTTATAATCCCCTTTTCAAACAGTAACAGCCTATTTGAAAAGGGGATTATTTTTATGGAAGGGCTTACAAGTATCAAAGGATATGTTAT
>JAQSYC010000280.1 GCA_029256345.1 Clostridia bacterium
TATATTATTTATTACTCTTTCTTTTGCAGAAAAAAAACAAGACAGCACTGTTTTTTAGTTTGCTTTGTTTTATAACGGTTTTGCGTTCAGTCATATGGGGTGAAATACCTATTTTGATTTTTTTTCCAGATATTTCGTACAGTGCCATGTCCTATATTAATTATTTGACAGGTTATAACCTACTCCCTGTCATGATTTTGTTTATCCTTAGTACGTATCCTATGGAATACAAAAAGACCATAGGGCGTTTGGTCTTATTGCCTACCCTGTTTTTTGAAATGATACTTTTTATGCCGCCACACTTTATGGCCAGATTTACCGAGTATCTGTACATAGTGGTATTGATACAAATGATTTATAGTATTGGCGTTTTAGTAAAAGCGGTACTTCACAAAAGAGAGTATGCGATAGTTATGTTTAGTGCCATCTGTATCTTTATTTTAACAATACTTCAAGATATTTCTTATTATAAAGGATATGGGACCATCAGTGCATCCTATAGGTTTCTCTATGGCAATTTTATTGTGATTATTGCCATGGCTTTTATTCAGGCCGCACAGGAGGCCAATGCCCATAAAAGGCTCATTCTTTACAATGAAAGTTTAGTTGAAGCAGATAGACTTAAAGATAAGATTCTGGCAACAGAAATGTCGTTTTTACAAGCACAGATTAAACCACATTTTCTATACAATGCTTTGAACGCCATTGTTAATATCTGTGAAAAAGACGGGAAGAGGGCGGGCAGGCTTATTGTAGATTTAGCAGTTTATTTAAGAGGAAGTCTAGAGTTTAATCACTTAGATAAAAAGGTGACAATAGAAAAAGAATTAGAATTTATAGGGACTTATTTCAATATAGAAAAGGCACGTTTTGGGCAAAAGATACAGTTAGTTAAAGAGGTTGAGAGTTCTTTAGAGTGTCAAATACCTGTACTCATTCTTCAGCCCTTAGTAGAAAATGCAGTCAGACATGGTATCTCTAAAAAAATAAGTGGAGGGACTGTTTACATAAGAATAAAGCAAGCAGATGAGGGAATCGTTTTTGAAGTTCAAGATGATGGCGTGGGAATAGAGGGGAAAAAGCTTGCCATGCTTTTAAGTGAAGACAGAATGGACCAAAGTGTGGGACTGCTTAATATCCATCATAGGCTCCTAAGACTGTATGGAAGAGGACTTGATATTAGTAGTCAGGTAGGATACGGTACCTGCGTAAGACTGGTAATACCAGAAGGGAGAAAACAAGTATGATAAAAATTGCGGTAGTAGATGATGAGATGCATGGTCTTGAGAGATTTGAAAGAATAGTGGCGGATATCAAGGAACTGGAGTTATGCGGCCTGTTTGAAACAGGGGGGCAGTTATTAGAGTATTTAAAAGAGCACCCGCTGGATGCCGTCTTCTTAGATATTGAAATGCCAGAAATTAGTGGTTTGCAGCTTTCACAGCAAGTACTAGATCTTAATGAAGACATAGAGATTATTTTTGTAACCGCCTTTAATCAATATGCAGTGGAAGCTTTTGAATTGCAGGCCATGGATTATATTATGAAACCGTTGACACAAGAAAGATTAAACAAAACCATCGGACGGTTACTTAAAACCCAGAGAACAGCCCCAAAAGCCAGCAAACCATTTGTTCAATGTTTTGGTGATTTCGAAGTGTTTCTAAACGGTGAAGTAGTGACATGGAAAAACTCCAAGGCGAAGGAAGTGTTAGCTTTTTTGATACATAAACAAGGTGTACCAGTAAAGTGGGAAAAGATAGCAGATGTGGTCTGGCCTGACTATAACAGCGAAAAGGCCCAGACTAATTTTCATGCAACCACTTATTTGTTGCGTAAAAGATTGGCAGAGGTAGGCCTTTCGCAGATACTAGAGAGTGGTCGCGGGAGGTACAGAGTACTGCCGGATCAAATAGACTGTGATTTGTATGAGCTGGAGGAGCTCTTTAAAATAAATAGGATAAAAAGAAGAGAAGATCTGTATTTGGTTAAGCAGCTCAGCCAAAAAGGGTACATGGAGGCAAGTGGATATGATTGGGCTTATCCAAGGTCCGCGGAACTTGATGAAAGATGTAAAAGCTTGACAGAAAATTTTATTAAAAATCAGTAAACTATATTTTGCAGGACTTAACCAGAGAGATAATAAAAAAACGTTGATAAATAAGGTTTTATGCCAAGTGCGCTGTAGGAGGAAGGATGCCTAGGGGGCATTTTTTATTTAGGGTTTATTTAGGGTTAGACTTTTATGATGAAAATAAAAGATAAATAGGATATCAAAATGAATCAGAGGGGACTATGTAAAAAAATAAATTTAAATTGGAGACTAGTATTTATTCTAGTATTTGTTGCAGGGATGTTTCTTGCTATTCAAATGATTTATTCAGAGGGGCAGGGGACTGTTGACAGCGGAAAAGCAGTTGTGGGAGGCTGTGACTTTAAGGGAAATGAATTAATCCCCTTAGATGGTCAATGGGAGTTTTATTGGGAGAGATTATGGGAGCCAGAACACTTTTTGACTGAGGCTCATAGGTTACCAGTAGATACGTTTATGAAAGTGCCCGGCAGCTGGAGGGACAAGATGGGCGGAAGCAGAAATTATCCTGAACATGGGGTTGCGACTTATCGCTTAAAATTAAAGTATCCTTTGGTTATCCAGGATCCGGCGCTTAAGATTCAGCGAGTTGCCACAGCCTATAAGTTGTATGCCAATGGGCAGCTTATTGTAGAAGTGGGCAAAGTATCAGACAAGCCCTCTGAATTTGAGAGAGGATATGAGATGCTGATTGTAGACTTGCCAAAAGGAGAGCAAGAACTAGAACTAATCATGCAAGTAGCCAATCTAGATTATGCCAGAGGAGGTTTTAGAGAAAGCCCGGTGTTTGGTTCAAAACAAGTGTTAGAAAGACAAAAGATGATTTTATTAGGGTTACAACTAGTTTTTGTTGGCAGTGTTTTTATATTTGCCATCCATTATCTTTTTCTGTTCATCTTGCAAAAAGGAAAGGCGGCTTTGTTTTTTAGTCTTCTTTGTTTTGTGAATGCTTTGAGTGCTTTAGTATGGGGTGAAACCCCTGGGATAGCAGGCATTATTTTGCTGCCCACTCTTTTTTTTGAAGCACTGCTACTGACCCCTGTAGAATTTATGGTTTTATTCGAGAGCGCTCACTGTATGTTAATAGTGGTGCAAATGATTTACATCATTGGGGTTCTGGTCAAGGCAGTACTTCACAAAAGAGATAATGCGGTCATCATGTTTTTGGCAATAGGGATTTTTGTATTATCCATTCTAGCAGATATATTAAATAATCAAGGAATTGGCAGCATTACCATATCCTATATGTTTTTATACGGAAACCTTGTGGTTATCATTGCAATGTCTTATATTCAGGCCAAACAACAATCGGATGCTCATAAAAAAATAATTTTATACAATGAACAGTTAGTGGAGGCGGACAAACTCAAGGACAAACTAATGGCAGCAGAAATGTCGCTCTTACAAGCA
>JAQSYC010000281.1 GCA_029256345.1 Clostridia bacterium
TTTAACATGGGGATACTTCTGGACCATATGTAACCTCTTGCTGACCCTAATTTTTCTTTGCCCTTAAAACCAAAGGTTGCTGGATGATCAATTTGTATTTTTTCTTGAGTAAAACTATCTATAAGGTAAATACCTTCTATAGCGTCTATTTTTAATACAAATGTATCTAATCCATTAATATTCAGAACCATACCGCTCCATTGGTTATTAGCATTTATTATTTTCTTAAACCCTATTCCAGTAAATCTAGGATCTTCTAAACTTATCATTGATCCTGCCCCTGCGTTTTCAACTGTCTCTTGGTATGCAATCTTCCTTCCATCCTGATCGTAAAAATTAACTGTCTCTTCTTTTACTAATGTCAGTGCGTCCGTTTGTGTGACAAGAATTGTTTTACCATCCTGCATTTTTATATCTCTTATAGGCAGATAATCTAAGTAATCAAAGCTTTTATCATTAGGAGTAAATCCTATTATCGTATCTTTCAAAAGGGAGGGTATCCTATCAAATATTGTGCCTTTTGATAAAATATTAAAAATAATCGCAATCCCTAAAAATGCTATACTTATTAGTATGATAACCCGCCATCTTTTGATAATCATTTTACTAAATATAATACTTCCTAAAAGAGCTGCTATTCCCACTCCAATAAGCCCACCTCTTGAAGTACTTCCAAACAATAAAAATAGAGAAGCTATGGTTAATACACCACAAAATACTTTCTCTCTTTTTCCGTTTATCCAAAAGGTAAGTGTTCCAAAAAGAGGGACCATAAGGGCTGCAAAACTTCCCATGTAATTATAATGGAACATTGTCCCATACACTTTTCCTTTATCATAACTAACGCTCAGACTATTTCTATACTGTGCATATTCCCTAGGGATTAATAAGTCCTTACCCCATTCCGTATTCAAAAGAATGTTTTTACCCATATATTCAAATATACCTAAAAAAGTCATTACCATAACAAGTATTGCTAAAGCCACAATAACGTATTTATACTGTTTTATATCTTTGAAGATATATAGGGTATAGAACATCATCATCATATAACATAAGATAATGAACATTCCTTCACTTCTACCTGGCACACCCCATAGTGCTTCCTGCTTATAGGATGAAAATAAGGTTGAAAGTACTGTAAATAGTAAAAAAACACCTGCTGCGCTTATGTATAAACCATTTCTTTTATATCTTGTAATATCATCTTTATATAGGGTGAAGAATACTATAATCACCATCGCTACCGCGATTATCATAATAAATACAGCTTTATAATAAGAAAAAAAATCCACTGCCATTTGTAATTTATAGGTACGAGCCACATCCATGGTTGGCTTAGTGATCTTTAGCCTTGTAATCAGCGGAACAACACTTAAGAGAATCATAACGGGCATCCAAAGAATAATACTTGATTTCTCCTTTTGCCTCTGCTGCGCTTGTTTGTTTGCTGCATAACGTGACATAATCTCCGTATTCCCCCTATTTTTACTCTTCATTTATATCCCTATGTAAAAAAACTAATTTATTAAATATTCTTTTTAAGTATAACATTATTCTATTGTATTTTCCACACGTTAATGGATAAAGTGTTGTAAACTTTTGGCTATTAAAGGTAATATCGCAAACTTCTGCTGTATTCATGAAAAATTATGTTATAATAACTAAGGTATCATAAATATTTTATACTTTATATATTAAAGAGGTGAATGAAGTGATTCGCGAAAATCAAAAATATTTAAATTTGTTACAAATATTTTCAGATATACTTATAGTGATTATCTCGTTTGGTCTATCCTATTATATAAGATTTTATTTGATGGATGACGGTATTATTAATCTATCATTCCAAACCGCCGCCATCCCAGTCATTGCCATGATCCCTATCTACCTTATGATTTATAGCACCTTTGACTTGTACAACTCCAAGCGTACTAAGCCTATTTCAAAGGAAATATACAGCATTGTTTTAGGCAATCTGCTTGGCTTGCTTCTTTTGATTTTTGTCCTATTTATTTTTAAGCTTGTTCATTTTTCAAGATACAATCTTATTATCTTTTTTATCTGTAATACAACTGCTACTATAGGTCTTAGAGTTTTTACAAGGTATCTGCTGCGCAAATACCGCCGCAAAGGTTACAACCTGAAACACTGTTTAATAGTAGGAACTACCCACACTGCTGTTCACTTAATTGATAAAATAAAGCACCATGCTTTTTGGGGGTACAATATAGTCGGCCTTATTCGAACAGACGGCCGCTCTAGCAATGTTTTCTCAGGTTATCAAATCTTAGGAGATTTAACCTGTTTGGGTGAGGTATTGGCCAAACGTTATATAGACATCGTTATTATCGCTACAGATGAAATCAGTTCTGAGCAACTGGGTGCCATTATTGCTAAGTGCGAGAAAGCTGGTGTCAAAACTAATATCATCCCTTATTATCATAAATATGTACCCGCTAACCCTTATATAGATGATTTGGATGGGCTCCCTATTATTGACACAAGACATGTACCTCTTGATAACGTATTTAAAAATTTTGCAAAGAGATTATTTGATGTAGCATTTGCCGCCACTGCCATCCTACTCACAAGTCCTATCCTTCTTTTTTCTGCTATTATGGTAAAGCTTACTTCTAAAGGCCCTGTTTTATTTAAACAGGAACGGGTAGGGACAAACCGACAAAATTTTTATATGTACAAATTTCGTTCTATGCGGATGCAGACCGATGAAGAAGAGCTAGACAAGTGGACGACAAAAGACGATCCCCGCAAGACTTGGTGGGGAAGCTTTATAAGAAAAACAAGCATTGATGAGCTTCCGCAATTTTTCAACGTATTAAATGGAACCATGTCTGTAGTGGGGCCAAGACCTGAAAGGCCTTATTTTGTAGAGAAATTTAAAGAGGAAATCCCCCGCTATATGATCAAACATCAAGTAAGACCTGGCATTACTGGCTGGGCACAGGTCAATGGTTATAGAGGTGACACCTCCATAGAGGCGCGCATTGAGCACGATTTGTATTACATAGAGAATTGGTCACTTGGGCTTGATGTC
>JAQSYC010000282.1 GCA_029256345.1 Clostridia bacterium
CCCTTGTTATTTTCAAATTGACCGCGCAGTGCGTCATAGGTGTGAATGAGGTCCAGAGACGAGGTTTTGGCAATTTCGGCTTCTAGTTCGTGAAGTTTGTCCTCAAGTGTAATAACTTCATCAAATACGTGAAGCAGTTCTTCATAGACGGTGTGCTTGGAGTCGAGCTCCATGTGTTGTTTAAGATACCCTATAGAGCAGTCTTTGGAATAAGCGACTGTTCCATCATCACAGGGCAGCTCTTTTGCCAATATCTTAAATAAAGTTGTTTTACCAGCGCCATTGTTGCCAATTAAGGCAACTTTCTCATGATCTTCTATGTGAAAGCTGATATTATCCAGTATTACTTTCTCATGAAAGGATTTTTTTATTGTACTGCATGAAATGATCATAGTAAACCTCCTAACTTACCTTACTATATTACCAAAAAATGCGCCTAAATGAAAGGAATACCAAAGAGTACATTGACAAAAAAAAAAATAAAATGATATACTAGTGCTATTAAGAAATTAAGGAGTTGAGACGGTGGCAGAAGAAAGAAGAATTTCTATGGCTGTAATAAGGCGGTTGCCACGATATTACAGATATCTTGGGGAATTACTGGAGAAGGGTGTCAATAAGATTTCTTCCAGAGAGCTTAGTGAAAAAATGAATGTGACGGCTTCACAAATTCGTCAGGATCTTAATAACTTTGGTGGATTTGGTCAGCAAGGCTATGGCTATAATGTTGAACATTTGCATAAAGAAATAGCAAAAATTTTAGGACTTCATCAAAATTATAAAATGATTATAATTGGAGTAGGTAATTTAGGACAAGCACTTGCTAATTACAGTTCATTTGAAAAAAGAGGATTTAAATTAGCAGGGCTTTTTGATGTTAATCCCAGACTCATTGGTATGAGCATCAGAGGACTTGAAGTACAAGATATTGATAAAATGGAAAACTTTGTTAAAGAAAACAATATTGAAATTGCAATCCTTACCATGCCCAAGACAAGGGTTAAGCAAGTGGCAGAAAACTTGGCGCAGTGGGGTATAAAAGGACTTTGGAATTTCTCAGCGGTAGATCTCTTTCTCCCAGATCATGTGCAGGTGGAAAATGTACACCTTTCCCACAGTCTTATGACTCTCGCATACAAGATTAATGATGCAGAAGAAATAAATTAAAAATAAAAACTGTGTATGAAACTTTTAGTGTTATCTATAAAAGGTTCATACACAGTTTTTTATTAACCCATATTATTTTTTTAGAGGATGATATATAATAGGAACAAATGGTTATAAAAATGGTTTGGTAATCTATCGCGTTTTATATAGCATCGGAAAGAGGTGAAATATTGTTTGAGTTTCTTAAAAAAAATAGAAAAATCATTTTAGAGAATAATTTGTCAGAAGAAATATCAATATCTAATGAAGAAGTAGAAATAAAGAAAACCTATATTAGAGAAATTCTTAATCAAAAAAAATTGCCTATTGTACTACTGGATCCTTTATGGCATTCCATACGAGAACAAATTGTAAGTGAAATGATTAAAAAAAATGAATCGGTTTTGCAAGAGCTTCTTAAAGAGCAGGGTAAGTTAACCAATGATCATAAAGATTATAATACGGTAAAACAAAATTTTTTAAAACAAATTTTGACATTGAGCGGGCACCTACAGGGGGAGGGAGATGCTCAAAAGATAGAAGAGCTTAACAGACTGCACGAAAGTACTTTGGGTGCCAATCAAAAAATAGAAGCTATAGAGAAAAGGCTGGAAGCAGTTGAATACGAGATAGAAGCAGTTAATAGAGAGATTATAGAAGAAATTATTGCAGTAGGTTATCAGTATGTTTCGATCTGTAAAAATAACAGTAATCAGTTAGAAAAAGAAATTAATACACTACGAGAGCAGGTTTTGTTAAAAACCAATGAAAAAAAGAAAAATGAGCAGGTTTTGAAGGGCATCTATAACTATATGCATCATGTTATTGGACAAAATCAAATAGAGGTCATTGATAAGGAACTTTGGGATAAGAACAGATGATAATAGGAATAGGTACAGATATTATTGAAATAGCAAGAATAGAAAAAAGTATGGGGACAGAGGCTTTTGTGCATAAAGCTTTTACTGAGATGGAGAAAGTATATTTTGAAAAGCGGCAGTATAAATCAGAGACAATAGCGGGAGTTTTTGCGGCCAAAGAAGCTGTCAGCAAAGCGCTGGGGACTGGTTTTAGAACATTTGCAGTTCAAGATATAGAGATTACACCTAATGATTTAGGAAAGCCAGAAGCCACACTATATAATGGGGCAAAGCAGCTTGCAGCTCAGCTTGGAATCCATAAAATTCATGTAACAATATCACACTGCAAAGAGTATGCAGTAGCTTATGTTGTCGCGGAAGGAAGTTAGTGATTATGAAGTTAATGACTCCAGTACAGATGAAAGAGCTAGATGAGAGCGCTATAAAGGATTATGGGATTCCCAGTATACTCCTTATGGAGCATGCAGCATACAGCGTATTTGAGCAAATCAAAAAGCAGGGTATGCTGCAGAACACGGTGATAGTATGTGGACCCGGCAATAATGGGGGAGATGGACTGGCACTTGCAAGACAGCTCAAAACTTGGTCTGCTGGTCAAGTGAAAGTACTTATGCTACAAGGAGAAGAGAAGCTTTCAAAAGATGGGTTGATTTATTACAACCTATGTAGACAAATTAAAGTGGAAATCATACATGCCACAAAAGCCAATCTAGACAAAGTTAATAAGATTTTAAAAGAAGCACCGCTTATTGTTGATGCAATTTTTGGAATAGGGCTTTCAAGGCCGGTAGAAGGTTTTTATGGAGAGATAATCAAGCGGATTAATGTAAGCACAGCTTATAAGATCAGTATGGATATCCCATCAGGTATTGATGGAAGTACAGGAAGGCTTATGGGCAATGCTGTGAAAGCCAATCAAACTGTTACCTTTACATTACCTAAAATAGGACTCTGTGTGTATCCAGGGATGGACTATGCAGGAGAATTACAGATAGCAGACATAGGTATTCCAAAAGAAAGTATAGAAAA
>JAQSYC010000283.1 GCA_029256345.1 Clostridia bacterium
TGCCATTATAACTGCCATCGGAAACATTACCGGCATTCCTGTAAACAATCCACTTATTATAGGTGTTAAAACACCTAAAGCCAATGCTAATGGAGGTGATAATAAAAACCCTCCTATTAGTACAGGTATATGCATAGGAAGTGCTATTGGCCCTGTCAAGCTTACCAAATGAAATATCATTGGAAGTATTATTCCGGATGCTAATAACAACCCGCTTAATACTAATTCTTTTGTAGTAATTTTTCTGTTCATCTTCCGTCCTATCTGTATTTAAGTTATCTTCACATTAATTAACCTTTTTAATGCTATTCAAGAAACTCTCTATCCCCTGTAATAGCTCATCTATGTTCTCAGTCTTAAGTGACAATGTTTCAACTGGACACATTCCTGTTTTATCACGATTTTTTATATAAGGAGTACATTCATCATACTCATATAATATACTTGTTCCTTTTAATACATTTATTGCATTGTCAGAAATCAATCTTGTTTTTAATTGTTTGATTCCTGCATATGTACAAAGAACAGCAGCCGCTTTTCCAGTTACTCTATCTGCAACACTTGAGCCCTCTAGCTCATTTTTTTGTTCTTTTACCGCTGTATATAATGGTTTAATTCCTTTATCACTGCTTGAAAAAATTACTTTTCCGTCTTTAACTATTGCTAGTGCAAGCTTTTCCATTTCTAAAAGCTCCACAGCTATTTCGATGTCTTTCATTTAGTTCTCCTTTAAATTCAATTCGTATTGCCAATACATTATTTCTGCGATTGCTTCTAAATTAGTGTATTGACAATAAAAAGCGAGCATAATAAATTATATTTTATACGGCTATAAAAGTAAAGAAATAAAATATCGACACAATGCACTCTGATAAAATTACACGCTCCATTTTCTGATTTTTCAAAAGGAAAAACAACGGCATTGATTTTTCAAAACCGTCGTTTAAATGGCATAACGATATGAATCCAGATAGGTTCAAACTCTTTAACTTAGATTTTTCAAAATTTCATGGTACCGCTTTGTTGCTAAGATGCTTGGTTCACCTTTTTTGCAGAAAGATAGTTTTGCCAGTTTAGGCACAACACGCTCTACCACAATTTGACCATTAACAGTCTTTGATTTGAGCACTTCAAATGCTTCAAGGAAACGGTCATCATTTTTTGCGCAGTTATAAAATGATAATACATATACATACTCAAACAAGTTGTAATTGCGGAATGGGTATTCAACTTGCATAAACAATGTTCCAATCCCATAGTGGCAAGGGCCGATAGGCTTGCGAATAACCCAATGTTGTAGCAAAAATTCCACGGCTCTATCAAGTGCAGGCTCATTGTTTAAGTAGTTGCTAAAACGAAATGCATTAAGTGCATTCAATGTAGGCTGTGGGTTAGAATATTTGGTTTCCTCACCATGCCCGAACGAAAACTTATTGCAACGCCAACCACCATCTTGATACTGTGTATCTAAGAAGTGACGAAAGGTTTTTTGAAGTCTCTCATCCTCTACATATCCCAGATGACACATCACATTAGCGGCAATCGCCGTTTGGCATGGATAAATACTACCTTTAGGATATATCTTAAACCGCCCATCTTCTTGCCACACACTAAAAATTAAATCAGCAACCGCTTTAAAAATAGGCTCTTTGTTAGACATTCCTAGTTCTAAAAGATAAAGTGCGCTTTCAAAAGTTGAAAAGGGTGAGCCTTTCAATAGTCTATTATCCGGCGTTGCCCAAAGGTCAGCTCCATTGTCATGTCTATGAGATAGTATCGTTTCAACATCTGGTAGATATTGATTTTCTATTGCCACTTTTCTAGAACTCCTTTCCAGAAAAATTAATTCGTATGTTATTGTAAGCCCTGAATAAGATACAGACTGTCATGTTTTAAAAATCGATGGCGGAAGCGGTGGGATTCGAACCCACGTACCCTTGCGGGTAACCGCATTTCGAGTGCGGCTCGTTATGACCACTTCGATACGCTTCCTAAATGTACTATATTTCAGTTTATCTAATCACAAGTTTTTTGTCAATACCGTTCAAGTCAATATTGTATTGAAAAAATTTAGCCACCATATTAATGGCGGCTAAATTTACAATTTTTTTGACTAAATTACTTAATAATTGTTTTTCCACCCATATATGGCTGAAGTGCTTTTGGTATATTAACTGAACCATCCTTATTAAGGTTGTTTTCTAAAAATGCTATTAACATTCTAGGTGGTGCCACAACTGTATTGTTTAATGTATGAGCGAAGTACTTGTTGTTGTTTTCATCAGCAACACGTATTTTCAGTCTTCTTGCCTGCGCTTCTCCTAGGTTAGAACAACTGCCAACCTCAAAATATTTCTGTTGTCTTGGGGACCATGCTTCAACATCAACTGATTTTACCTTCAAGTCTGCTAAATCTCCTGAACAGCATTCCAATGTTCTAACAGGTATATCCAATGAACGGAATAAATCCACTGTATTTTGCCAAAGATTATCAAACCACATCGGGCTTTCTTCTGGCTTACATACCACTATCATTTCTTGCTTTTCAAACTGATGTATTCTATATACTCCTCTTTCCTCTATTCCGTGAGCTCCCTTTTCTTTTCTGAAGCAAGGTGAATAGCTTGTTAATGTATGAGGAAGTGATTCTTCAGGCAATATTGTGTCTATGAACTTTCCAATCATGGAATGTTCGCTTGTGCCTATTAAATATAAATCTTCACCTTCAATTTTGTACATCATTGCATCCATTTCAGCGAAGCTCATAACTCCTGTAACAACTTCACTTCTAATCATAAATGGAGGTATACAATAAGTAAATCCACGATCTATCATAAAATCTCTAGCATATGAAATAACTGCTGAATGAAGTCGAGCAATATCTCCCATTAAATAATAAAATCCGTTTCCAGCTACCTTTCTAGCACTTTCTAAATCTATACCATCAAATTTTTCCATTATTTCAGAGTGATATGGTATTTCGAATTCAGGAACTACAGGTTCTCCATAACGCTTTACTTCAACGTTTTCGCTATCATCCTTGCCTAATGG
>JAQSYC010000284.1 GCA_029256345.1 Clostridia bacterium
AGCAGATAATAAGAGTCTAAAAAGTAAAATCTTGGCAGCTGTTCTTTCTTTTTATAAAAAGAACTTTTCATCTGATATACTTACTGTTAATGCGGTCATTTCCGAAAATTTAAATCTACTTAATACCCTCGAGAAACATCAGACATTTTCCTCTATTGATGAAATCTGCCACCCCTTTAGTTTGATTGTAGCGTACATCCTCAAGATGTATCCCTTTCCATTAACAAAGGATACACCTGAGCTTCGTGAACACTTATTTGATATGGGTTATGCTTTGGGTAAGTGGATTTATATGATTGATGCCCTTGATGATTTAGAAAAGGATATGGCGAAACAAAAGTTTAATCCGCTTAATGTTTTGTATAACGAAAATCAGCTTCCCTATAAAGAACTTTTGGAACAAATTAAAGACTCTGTGACCTTCACCATTCTGAATTGTGGCTACAACTGTAAACATCATTTAGACCACTTACCTCTGTATAAAAATAAAGAACTCTTAGAAAATATCATCAGCCTTGGTATGATGGAGCGATATACTAAAGTTGTAAATGCTTGTCACTGTCAAAAGCATTCTAAAGACCAAGCTAAAAAAATATAAAGGGGGTATTTCCTGTTGCAAGCAAAAGAGTTAACATTGGGAGGGATTTTAACTGCGCTCACCCTTATTGCTTTGTACCTGACTATTATTTTCAAAACAAATACACTGACCTTACTTACTTTAGCTTCTTTTATGGTACCTCTTGGGCTTATAAGAGGTACTCTCAAAACAGCCTGTCTGATTTATATCAGCTCCTCTTTACTCTGTTTTCTTATTGTGCCTATAAATACAGCACTGCTTTACAGTTTATTTTTTGGACTGTACGGCATTATTAAATATTTTATTGAAAAAATAAATCATCTGTACGTTGAGCTGTTTTTAAAGCTCATTTTTTTTAACATGCTATTTTTCATAACATTAACACTGTTTCAGAACTTATTGGGAATCCATTTATTTGATCCCATCAACCAAATTATTTCCAGCTATTGGCCAACTTTTCCTAAAACAGTGGGTTTCACTTCTTTATGGACAATCAGTCAAGTGGTTTTTGTGCTCTTTGATTATGCCCTGACACTTTTGATTGATTATTATATGAATCATTTTCATCATTAAAGTCTACTTAAAATTATAGAAAATACACACAGGCGGTGCCCTTATGGATAGAGAAAACAATTTTATACCTATGTATTACCAACTCAAAAAGATTATTATAGACCTTATCGAAAACGAAGCGATTGGTGCCGATGAAGTTATTCCCTCTGAACCTAAACTGATGAAGACTTATCATTTAAGCCGTACGACAGTACGTAAAGCTATAGATGAACTGGTCAATGAAGGATATTTATATAAAAGACAAGGAAAAGGTACCTTTGTAAAAGGCCGTGGCTTTGAACAAGGACTTATCAGGCTTTCCGGCTGCAGCGAGGATATTAAAAGGTATGGACTTACCCCAAAACCTCATTTACTAGAGGCATCTATTAAGCATCCTTCCAAACGTATTGCTAAAATGCTTGAAATGAATGAAGATTATGAGACCTTTTATATGGAAAGGGTAATGTATGGGGATGATATTCCTATTAATAAAAATAAAAGCTATATTCCTTACCATCTGGTACCTGGTATAGAAGCCATAGATTTTAACAAAGAATCCCTTTATAAAGTTCTGGAAAAGGACTATCATATCACCATTGATAAGGCGATTCGTACAGTTGAAGCTATCCTTGCCAACGAAGAAGTGGCTCTACAGTTACAGGTAGACGAAGGCTCTCCCGTCATGCTTTTCAAGGGACAGGTCTTTGGGAGGCTTGCAAATAACAAAGAAGCTGTCATCGAATATTTTGAAGCCATCTATCGTTCCGATCAGTTCCAATTTTACATTGAACAGTACCGCTAATAATGAACTATTTTAAAATTTTCAAATAATAATATTGAAAAATGTATCTAAATAGATTATATTTAACTTGTAGGTACAACACGACAACACGATGACGGGTTGTTCTTAAAAATTTATCTAAAAGGGAGTCTTTAACCATGAAATTATTTATTGATACAGCTAACACAGAAGAAATAAGAAAAGCTAATGATCTTGGAGTGATTTGCGGTGTTACTACAAATCCCTCATTGATCGCCAGAGAAGGCCTTGTATTTCAAGAAGTTATTAAGGAAATTACCGAAATTGTAGATGGACCTATCAGTGCCGAAGTTATTTCTCTTGAGTCCCCTAAAATGGTAGAAGAAGCTTTAGAGCTTGTTAAGATTCATCCAAATATTGTTATCAAATTACCTATGACTCCAGAGGGTCTAAAGGCTACAAAAATCTTAACTTCTAAAGGTATCAAGACAAACCTCACGTTGATTTTTTCAGCAGGTCAGGCACTTCTTGCCGCCAGAGCTGGTGCTACCTATGTAAGCCCATTTTTAGGCCGCATAGATGATATCGGCGGAACGGGTATGGATCTTGTAAGTGATATTGCCCAAATCTTTGAACTTCATGGTATCCCTACAGAAATCATTGCAGCAAGTGTACGTAACCCTCTTCACGTGATAGATGCTGCAAAAGCTGGTGCACACATTGCAACAGTTCCTTACGGTGTTATTATACAGATGACTAAACATCCTCTCACAGATGCTGGTATTGAAAGATTCTTAAAAGACTGGGAAGGATTTGAACAAAAATTAGGCAACTAGTTTCATCTCAGCATTTATACCTATTCATTATTCTGTAAACAGAAAGGAAGTCACTGATGAACATAGAACAAAAAACCATCAATACCATTCGTGTGCTTGCAGCAGAAGCTGTCCAAAAAGCTAATTCAGGCCATCCAGGATTGCCTCTAGGCTCTGCACCTATGGCTTACACCCTTTGGGCAGACCATATGCATCACAATCCTAAAAACCCCTCTTGGCAAAATAGAGACCGTTTTGTTCTTTCAGCCGGTCATGGGTCAGCACTGCTTTATTCCCTTTTACATGTTTTTGACTACGGCCTAACAGCCAAAGATCTTCAGAGC
>JAQSYC010000285.1 GCA_029256345.1 Clostridia bacterium
ACTGTTTAATATTATAACTGGCTTAGCTGCAATGCCTGCTGAGGCAAAAACCTTTACACAAATTATAGCAGGTTTATTCATTGGCAGCAGTATTACCCGTAGGGATGTGCTTGCACTGCGTTCAATGATTAAACCTGCTATACTGACTGTTTTTCTCATGTTATGCTTTAGCCTAACTATGGGTTTTGTTATTTATAAAATAACTCCCTATGATCTGGTGACTGCTATGTTGGCTTCTGCTCCTGGAGGCATTGTGGATATGGCACTGATAGGTTATGATATGGGGGCCGATACTTCCGTTGTTTCTATCCTTCAGCTTGTTAGGCTTTTGTCGGTGATGGGTTTGTTTCCTACTCTCATTAATTATAAATAGCTCTACAGTACCTCCTGATTTCTTAAATAGGCTCAAGGCTATCTTAAGAACGGCTTTGGTAAGTGTGACCTGCGGTCTTATGGGGAGTTTCTTTAAGATTCCAGCAGGCGCTATTGTCCTTTCAATGCTTGGGGTAGCAGCTCAAAATATATTTTGGGGTAATGTTTATATGCCTTCCCCTGTGAGAAGTTTTGCACAGATATGTGCTGGGACGCTCATTGGGGTGAATGTTAGCTCATTGGGGTGAATGTTACGTTTGCCTCTATTTTGCATCTACGTTCTGCCATTATTCCTGCTATTATCTTAATCATTGGTTTTGCTGTTATGACACTGTTAACCAGTATGATTCTTTATAAAAACAGCAGCTTGGATAGGATGACTTGTTTTTTTGCCTGCGTCCCTGGGGGTGCAACCGATATATGCCTCCTAGCGGGAGACTTTGGAGCAGATACTGCCAAAATCATTGTCATACAACTCCTTAGACTTGTATGTGTGATTGCTTTTTACCCTATGATTATCAGTCTAATTCACTTGTCGGTATAACGGGACTTGCCCTAGACTTCTAATAACAACATACTCTATAATAGAATGGCGTTATCAAAAAAACTACTTACATAAGTCACAACTTATGTAAGTAGTTTTTTAAAATCCTTCGTGCTTCTGAAATAGTTGATGCCGTATCTTCAAAGTTAAAACCATCTTCTTTTTCTAATATTTCCATAAGATGGGCAATACGCGGAAGCCTCAGGTGTACGCTACGCAGTACATCCGCTTTTCTGAAAATCTCTTTTGGTGTCCCTTGTAAGACAATTTCACCCTGATTCATGACATAAACATCATCACAATAAAGGGGAACAAGGTCTATGTCATGGGTGGCTATTACAATAGAGATGCCCATTTCCTGCTGCATCTCTTTCAAGAGTTTCATAATCTCCCCCACACCCATAGGGTCTAGACCCGCTGTCGGTTCATCCAGAATAATAACTTCTGGTTCCATTGCTAAAATACCTGCAATGGCCACTCTCTTTTTTTGTCCAAAACTAAGGCAATGAGTGGGTTTTTCTCTTAGCTCACTAATACCTGTCCTTTGCAACGCCTTTTCTACCTTTACTTTGATTTCTTCTTCTGGCAGCTTTAGATTGACAGGGCCAAAAGAAACATCTTGGTAAACACTGGCAGAAAACAGTTGACTATCTGGATCTTGAAAAACTAGTCCAATGGCTTTACGCAAAGCCTTTAACCCATTTCTAGAATAATCTACTGGCTTTTTTTTGTAAAGAATTTGCCCTTTTGAGGGTTTTAGAATACTGTTGAAGTTGAGAAAGAGTGTAGATTTACCTGCTCCGTTACCGCCCAATATAGCGGTTATCTTTCCCTTTTTTACTTGTATATTGATTCCATTTAAAGCCTTGGTACCATCAGCATATGTATAATATAAATCCTTAGCTTCCAGTATATTTTCATCCATTAGTACTGCCCTCCTATATAATGTTTTATGAGCAGTGTCCCTATAATCAAAAAAATATTGATGCCTGCTATCGTAAGATAACTTCTGAAAGAGCGTTCATAAGATTCTTCCAGCACATTAAGCTCCCCTTCATATCCTCTTGCCTCAAGTGAGGTGTACAGCTCATCTGATTTCTTATAGGCACGGATAAAAAGTGTAGATAAAAGCATTCCCATAGAACGATAACCTGATGAAAGCCTTGCATAACCCAGCCTAGAGGTTTGGGCTATAAGCATGGTCTCGGCCGTTTCCATAAGTACAAAAATAAAACGATAAATAAGACTCATAAGTTCTACGATAAGCTTAGGACATCTCATTTTTCTAAGGGCTGATAACAGCGCCACCATAGGCGTATTAAGAGATAAATAATATAAGCATGCCACAGATCCCAGAGCTTTGAAAAAAATCACTGCTGCCGTTACAAGATTTGTCTTTGACACCCCTATGTATCTATCAAATATAAATAGTGCTGCGATAAACGATTCCCTACTCACCGATATCTCAACGGCAATAGTGACTACCCCTACTATTAAAAAAGTGATGGGTATAAGCATTAATTTCAGATAAAATTTAAAAGGTGTTTGACCTTTTTTTACTGTCGCTGTTGTCATGATTATCAAAACAGTTATAGAAATAGGAATGGAGCCGGCCCATAGACATACACCTAATGTTGTGAGTGCAAAAGTCAGTTTTTCCATTGGATCTTTTTTCTTTAACGCTGACGAATAGGCATACTTATCTATATTTATCATGCTTTATTATCTTTTTCCTTTCTACTTCGCTCTTTCATAGAGCCTATCCCATATCCAATAACGCCAGCTCCTATAGCCGCCTGAAGTGCAAACAATAAACTTTCAATCTCACCGCTTGGCGGCTCCCATATAGATGAAAACCATGGTTCATAGCTTTCATTGATTTCACCAATAGCCACTTCGGCCTCTCCATCAGCGCCTCCAAACTCCGCACCCTTATTCATGAAAAGCGGCACAATAGCTAAAATAACAACAAGGCCTATTAATAATAAGTTTGTTTTAGTTCCCTTACTCATCTTTACGCCTCCTTACTGAATATTTTTAAGAATTTAAGATCTTCTTTGCTGTATGCCGCAATAGCATTAAATATCAATACTGTTAACAATCCTTCACTAATAGCCAGCGGCACCTGTGTAACAGCGAATATACTCATAAATTTACTCAAAGAAGCCATAAAACCCCCAGTCTCAGACGGAAATGCCAGGGCCAGCTGTACGGATGTTGTCATATAGGTCAATAAATCTCCTAAAGCTGCGCCCAAAAATACTGCCAGCCACTGAGGTCCATTAGCTTTTCTAACCCCTTTATAAACTACATAAGAAACAATTGGACCTACCACTGCCATTGAAAAAGTATTGGCTCCTAATGTTGTAAGCCCTCCATGGGCAAGAAGCAACGCCTGAAACAGTAGGACAATTAATCCCAAAACACTCATGGTCGTAGGACCAAAAAGGATAGCACCAAGACCCACTCCTGTAGGATGTGAGCAGCTACCCGTTACTGACGGAATCTTCATAGCAGAAAGCACAAAAGCAAAGGCTCCTGCCATAGCCAGTAATAACTTAATTCTTGGATTTTCATTGACCGTTTTTTGTATAGAGAAAAATCCCATAAGTACAAAAGGAATCACCAGCACTCCCCATGCAATACTCCAACCT
>JAQSYC010000021.1 GCA_029256345.1 Clostridia bacterium
GTACAGGCAAATCCTACAGATTCTATGATGAAAGCTATGAATGTTATGATGCCAGCTATGACAGCGGTATTCTCTTATACTATGCCTATAGGTTTAGCCGTTTATTGGATTGCAGGTAACATTATTATGATGGGACAACAATGGTTTGTAAATAAGATTGTTGTTAAGCAAGAACAAAAGCTCGAAGAAGTCATTAGAAAAGAACGTGAACTTGAAGCTCAGACAAAAAAAGTTGTTAAGAAAAAAGTTATTAAAAAAGTACCAGTGCAAAAAAAAGATGATGCAGAAAATCAAAGTGTGAATATCCAAAATCAAAAGGATAAGAAATAATTTATAAAAGTCTGGGGGTATTGATATGAAATCTGTTGAAAAAGTTGGAAAAACTATTGATGAGGCTATAACCGAAGCACTTATTGAATTAGGTGCAAGTACTGAAGAGGTGACTATTGAAGTAATATCTAAAGGATCTAAAGGGTTATTGGGGTTTGGAGCAAAAGAAGCTAGAGTTAAAGTACAGCTTAAAGAAGAAGTAAAAGATGAATTTGAAGTGATCCTGCCTAAAATGGATGTTTTAGAAAAGAAGATAGTGCCTAAAAAAGAACTCAAAAAAGACTCAGAAGATGCTGTTGTTGCGACAAAAGAAGAATTGACAGAAGTTATCAGCCTAGCAGAGAGTTTTTTATATAAGTTATTGAAAGAAATGTCTGTTGAATGCACCATTAAATCTAAAGTTGTTAACAATAATAGAATAGCCATTAGTGTAGAGGGTAGCAATATGGGTATTATAATAGGTAAAAGAGGGGAAACTTTAGATGCTATTCAATATATAGTCAATATTATTGCAAACAAGAATAGAGAAGAATATATTAAAGTGATGCTTGATACAGAAAATTATAGAGCAAGAAGAGAAGAAACTCTTAGAAAACTTGCTTATAAGCTAAGTAAAAAAGCACATCAGACCAAAAAACCTATTATCTTAGAGCCTATGAACCCGTATGATAGAAGAATTATACATTCGGCGCTTCAAGATAGTAAAATTGTTAAAACCCATAGTGAAGGAAAAGAACCTTTTAGAAGAGTTGTTATAAGTCCTAGCTATCAAAATAGAGCGTATAGATAGAACCCAGTTCATGCTGGGTTTTTTTTTAGAAAGGATGAGAATATGTTATTTGATGATACTATAGCTGCCATTTCTACACCTATAGGAATAGGTGGAATAGGTATTATTAGAGTGAGTGGCAAAGATACTATCAAGATAGTAGATAAAATATTTTGTGGAGCGGATAAAAAATCCCTTTTAGATAAACCCTCTCATACTATTACGTATGGACATATCATAAGTGAAGAGGGAAATATTATAGATGAAGTACTTATGATGCTTATGAGAGCGCCAAAAACTTATACAAAAGAGGATGTCATTGAAATAAACTGTCATGGAGGACCTATGCCTCTTAATGCAGTTCTTACAGAACTTATAAAAAAGGGTGCAAGGATCGCTGACAGTGGGGAGTTTACGAAAAGAGCCTTTTTAAATGGGCGGATAGATTTGGCTCAAGTTGAAGCAGTCATGGATATTATAGAATCTAAAACAGAGCTTTCTCTTAAGCAGGCTGTAGGCCAGCTTGAAGGAAAGCTTTCTAGGCAGATCAAAGAATATCAAAGTATACTGATGAAGATCATAGCTAGAATAGAAGTATCTATAGATTATCCTGAATATGATCAAGACGAACCAATTACAGAGGACTTTGAGGAAGAAATAAGAGAGTTATTAGATAAGTTAAATAGTTTGCTCAAAACTGCTGATACGGGAAAAATGATGAGAGAAGGGGTTAGGACAGCAATAGTAGGACGACCTAATGTAGGTAAGTCATCGCTGCTTAACGCCCTCTTAGAAGAAAATAAAGCAATTGTTACAGATATTCCTGGAACGACCAGAGATGTAGTAGAAGCCTATTTAAATATTGAAGGTATACCATTTATGCTCCTAGATACTGCAGGTATTAGAGAAACTGAAGATACGGTAGAGAAAATAGGCGTGCAAAAGTCAAAAACGTCTATTGAGGAAGCGGACTTGATTTTGATGCTTATAGATAGTTATGAAGGTATTGTAGAGGAAGACTTAGAAATCTTAGAAAAAGTTAAAGATAAAAGAGTTTTTTATATCCTAAACAAGATGGATTTAGGGAGTAATATTTCCCAGGAAAAATTAAATAAAAATTTAAGTGGTAAAATCACCTTGTCTATATCCGCTAAAGATCAAGATGGCTTAAATGGACTTAAACAAGCTATGAGAAATTTTGTAATCAAAGGGAATGTAACGGTTGGAAATGAGGCTACTTTATCAAATATGAGGCAAAAGCAGTCGCTTATTCACGCTATTGAAAGTTTAGATAAAGTGGCAGAGGCCATTGATTTAGGACTTTCCGAAGATTGTTTTGCAATTGACCTGCATGATGCCTATGGGCATTTAGGTTCAATCATAGGAGAAGCATTAAAAGATGAAATAATCAATGAATTATTCAGCAGATTCTGTTTAGGAAAGTAGGAGGATGAATATGACATATATGGCACAAAAAATAGACATTGCAGTCATTGGAGGAGGCCATGCAGGAACAGAAGCAGCACTGGCAGCAGCTCGTATGGGAAAAAAGACAGTTCTTTTTACAATGTCTTTAGACAGTATAGCAATGATGCCGTGTAATCCTAATATAGGGGGGACTTCAAAAGGACATTTGGTAAGAGAAATAGATGCCCTAGGTGGTGAAATGGGTAAAAATATAGATAGAACGTATATTCAATCCCGTATGCTTAATACGGCCAAAGGTCCGGCAGTACATTCACTTAGAGCACAGGCTGATAAACTCAAATATAGCAGTACGATGAAAAGAGTGCTTGAAAAGACCCCTAATCTTTCGATTAAACAACAAGAAATAGTTGATATTGGAATACAAGATCATCAAGTAGTCAGTGTCATTACAAATAGAGGCGCAGTCTATGAATGTAAGGCGGTTATCCTGGCTGGAGGCACATATATACGGTCTAGATGCCTCACTGGTGAGTCTATAGAATACACGGGTCCAAATGGACTTAAAACTGCTAATGAGCTAAGTGAGGCCCTTAAGAAAGCAGGAATTGAGCTTAGAAGATTTAAAACAGGAACACCGGCAAGGATAGATGCCAGAACTGTAGACTTTACCAAGATGGAACCCCAACATGGAGATGAATTGATTGTACCCTTTTCTTTTGAAAATAGAGAAGAAGATATCAGGCGAGAACAGTTTCCTTGCTACTTAACCTATACAAATATAAAAACCCACCAAATTATCAAGGACAATCTTCATCGTTCACCACTTTATGCAGGAGTAATAGAAGGAACGGGTCCAAGATATTGTCCTTCTATTGAAGATAAAGTGGTAAGGTTTTCTGATAAAGAAAGGCATCAAGTTTTCTTAGAACCAGAAGGAGAAAATACAGCTGAGATGTATGTGCAGGGTATGAGTTCATCCCTTCCAGAAGAAGTGCAAATAGATATGTTAAGATCTATTAGTGGACTTGAAAATGTAGATGTGATGAGAATAGGCTATGCCATAGAATATGATTGTATTGATCCTAAACAACTTAAACATTCTCTGGAATTTAAAACAATAGAAGGTTTTTTTAGCGCAGGACAGATGAATGGCAGCTCAGGTTATGAAGAGGCAGCGGCGCAGGGACTCTTAGCAGGTATTAATGCAGCACTGAAAGTAGATGGCAAAGAGAACATGATTATAGATCGTTCAGAAGGGTATATAGGTGTACTGATTGATGATTTGGTGACCAAAGGAACAAAAGAACCTTATCGTATGATGACATCAAGAGCTGAGTATCGATTACTTCTTAGACAAGATAATGCAGATCTTAGACTGACAGAAAAAGGCTACAAGGCTGGGCTTATAACAAAAGAGCGTTATGAAAAGTTTTTAGAGAAAAGAGAAGCTATAGATAAAGAACTTTCAAGATTAAAAAGTGTTTATGTAGGAACAAGTGAAAAGGTACAGAAAATACTTGAAGATAAAGAAAGTACACTTTTACGCTCGGGTATTGCTTTATGTGAGCTTTTAAAAAGACCAGAGCTTGAATATGAAGATTTTAGAGAAGCAGATAAAGATAGGCCAGAGCTTTCAAAAGAAATTATTGATCAAGTAATGATTGAGCTAAGATACGAAGGGTATATATCAAGACAGCTTAAGCAGGTAGAGCAGTTTAAAAAACTTGAACGTAAATTATTGCCAGAAGATATAGATTATGATGATGTTTACAGCTTAAGGCTTGAAGCTAAACAAAAACTTAAAGAAATTAAACCCATTTCTATTGGACAGGCATCACGTATTTCAGGGGTTTCACCAGCAGATATTTCGGTTCTCTTAGTTTATTTGGAGCAAAAGAGAAGAAGTAACAAGAATGATAAGTAATCAGAAAGAGGAATAGGTATGGATGAAAGACAATTATTATTTGAAGGTGCAAAGCAACTTGGAGTTGCCCTTGATGAAACACAAATAGAAGCATTTATGCTTTATAAAAAGCTACTTTTAGAGTGGAATGAAAAAATGAATTTAACAGCTATTACGGATGATATAGAGGTTATTACAAAACATTTTTTAGATTGTTTAACAATCAATAAGGCTTTAGACATAGATAAAGTAAAGACATTAATAGATATAGGGACAGGCGCGGGTTTTCCAGGCCTTGTTCTCAAAATTGCATTTCCAAATATAAATATAACTTTAGTGGACTCATTAAAAAAAAGGTTAAGCTTTTTAGAAGAAGTTATTAATCAGCTACAGCTAAAAAAGATAACCTGTATACATGCAAGAGCAGAGGATCTTGGTAAACAAAAACAATATAGAGAAGGCTTTGATGTATGTGCTTCAAGAGCAGTAGCTCATTTATCAGTGCTTAGTGAATATACCATACCTTTTATTAAAGTAGGTGGATACCTTATAGCTCTAAAAGGCCAAAAACTAAATGAAGAGCTTAAGCAGGGCAAAAAAGCTATGGAGTTATTAGGTGCAAAGCTTGAAGAAGTAGTAGATGCAGCAGTACCTTTCACAGAGCTTTGCCACAGTATTGCAAAAATAAAAAAAATAAAAGCTACATCATTAAAATATCCTAGAAAAGCTGGAGAGCCCTCTAAAGCACCGTTGTCTTAAATACATTTCAGTTATACATTTTGGTTTATTTTATTTGCATAAACTTGGGTCTAAAGATAGTTTTTTTAGGCAAAATATGTTATACTAAATTTTAGCAAAAATTGTTGTTTTAGAGGGGAGCATTAACAAATGCAAAAACATTTAAAAATAGAATTAGTCCCAGTAGATCGTGTTAGGCCAAATCCTTATCAGCCAAGAAAAGTATTTTCTAATACAGCTTTACAGGAGCTTGCTAATTCTATTTTGGAACATGGACTTATGCAGCCTATTACTGTTAGGATAATAGGCAATTCTTATGAACTCATTGCGGGTGAGAGAAGATTAAAAGCATCTAAGTTAGCGGGCCTTCAAACAATACCTGCAGTAATAGTAGAGGTTACAACAAAAGATAGTGCCGTACTTGCTCTGATTGAAAATCTGCAAAGGGAAAATCTTAATTTTTTAGAAGAAAGTCAAGCTTATTATACAGTGATGCAAGATTATGGGTATACTCAACAAGAGCTTGCTAATACATTAGGGAAAAATCAATCAACAATAGCTAATAAATTAAGAATACTAAAGCTTTCCCCAGTTATACAAAAGATGCTTGTAGAAAATAACTTAACTGAAAGGCATGCAAGAGCCTTGCTAAAGCTACCTGATGAACAAACACAGCTATTGATCATTGAAAAAGTTATTAAGCAAGATTTAAACGTTAAAAGAACGGAACAACTTGTTGAACAAATATTAGTTGATATTACAAAAGAAGACATGATTAAACATAAGTCTACTCAAAAAGTCAAATCCTACATAAAAGACATAAGGCTTGTTACCAATACAATTACACAAGCAGTTGATATGATACAAAAATCAGGTATTGATGCAAAATATACAATGAAGGAACAACCGGATGGTTATGAGATCAGAATTAAAATACCTATAAATTAATCATTAAAACAGCTAATATACCTTTGCGTATAGTAGCTGTTTTTAATTTAATAGTATAAATATATTTGTGTTTAAACCAATCTAATGTTGTAAATAATTTTAAAGAGGTATTAAACGTATAAACTTGCTATCCACTGAACATTTAGGTAGAATATAATAATAGATTTTCTAAAAAAGGAGAAAAATGATGAGAGATTTTAAATTAGAGCTTGCCAGCTTTTTAAAAGATAAAATAAGCTGTTTATCTCAAGAAGAGATATATGCCATGATAGAAATCCCAACTAATGATAATATGGGTGATTATGCTTTTCCCTGTTTTAAATTAGCAAAGGAACTTCGTAAAGCACCGCCAATAATCGCTAAAGAGATTACGGATACTATAGATATAGAGACAGTTGATTTTATTTCAGGAGTAGAGAATATCAATGCCTATATTAATTTCTTCTTAAATAAAACCTTATTGGTACAGGAAGTAATAACAGATGTACTTAAGGAAAAGACAAATTATGGGCTGGAAATAGGCAATAAAAAAGGAAATGTAGTGATTGATTATTCCTCACCTAATATAGCAAAACCTTTCCATGTAGGGCATCTGCGTTCAACCGTTATAGGGAATAGTTTATACCGTATATTTGAAGCATTAGGGTATAAGTCTATTGGTGTTAATCATCTAGGAGACTGGGGAACACAATTTGGTAAGCTGATTGTGGCTTATAAGAAATATTCAAGCAAAGAGGCAGTAGAACAAAAAGGAATTTCTGAACTTCTTAGAATCTATGTATTATTCCATGAGGAGGCTAAAAACTATCCAGAAATAGAACAAGAAGCCAGAGATTATTTTACAGAAATGGAAAAAGGTAATGAAGAAGCATTAGATCTTTGGAGATGGTTTAAAGAAGTAAGTATGAAGGAGTTTGAAAGAGTCTATAAAATGCTGGGAGTAACTTTTGATAGTTATAATGGAGAGGCGTTTTATAATGATAAGATGGCAGAGGTAGTTAGAGAGTTAGAAGATAAAGAGCTTATAGAAGTAAGTGAAGGAGCAAAAATTGTACGGTTAGAAGAAAGTAATATGGCACCTTGTCTTATCACAAAAAATGATGGAAGTTCGCTATATGCAACCCGTGATATTACAGCTGCAAAATACCGTAAAGAAACGTATGATTTTAAAAAGTGTATCTACGTGACAGCATTGCAGCAAAACTTACATTTTGCTCAATGGTTTAAAGTAATCGAAAAAATGTCATATGATTGGTCAAGTGACCTGGTCCATGTGCCTTTTGGAATGGTGAGTATGGAAGGCGGTAAGTTATCCACACGTTCAGGTAATATTATTTTCTTAGAAGATATTCTAAAAGAGGCTGTGGATAAAACAAAAGCTATCATTGAAGAAAAGAATCCACAGCTTCCAAATAAAGAAGAAGTTGCTAAGCAGGTAGGAATTGGGGCAGTGATCTTTGATGATATGTACAATAATATTATTAAAGATATTCAGTTTTCCTGGGAACGGGTATTAAACTTTGATGGAGAGACAGGACCCTATGTACAGTATACTCATGCAAGAGCTTGTAGCGTATTAAAAAAAGCAGGTTTAAATCTGGAAGAGTTACCGAGCTTTGATATTGATTTTACTAGAATTTCAGATGAGGCCACAGTGGCTATCGTGAAAGAGTTAGGAAAATTTAAAAAGATTATTAAAGATGCTGCAGATCATTACGAACCATCTTATATTGCTAGATATGCTATTAATGTAGCTCAAGCATTTAATAAATTTTACCATGATAATCCTATTTTAGTTGAAGAAGAAATACTTAAAAATTCTCGTCTTAGTATTGTTGTAGCTACAAAATACACATTAAAAAATGCACTTTATTTATTAGGTATAGATGCTCCTACACAAATGTAAAAGATAAAAAGACTTTTCCGTTCATATTAGAACGTGAAAGTCTTTTTTTAGTATTTTTTAAAAGAGATTATTTTCTAACAGTAAGAGGTAAATAAAATAATAGACTTAGGATATAATAAAGAATAGGATAGTATTTAATAGGTTTACATAATATTAAATCATTATTTAAGATAAGGGGATATGGAATGAATAAAGAAGCTCTTTTAATATATAATCCTTGTTCTGGTCATAAAGAAGTTTTACTGAATTTAGATTATATTACATCTAGAGTTCAGGGAATGGGTTACAACTTGAGAATATATAGAAGTAAGGCCAGTGGATCTATAGAAAACTATATTATTGAAAAGATAAATCGTAGTAACACAGACATGCTTATTATATCAGGTGGAGATGGGACAATTAATGAGTGTGTAAATGGTATAATGAAGAAAAACTTAGATATACCTATAGGCATTTTGCCACTAGGGACTGCCAATGATTTTGCTCATACACTGGGGATTTCAAGCAAACTGCCATTGGCATTAGACTTAATTGAACAAAATCATTTAAGTCAGATTGATGTTGGAAAAGCTAATGAAAAATATTTTATCAATGTATGTAGTATGGGTGTGTTTAGTACAATTTCTCAAAACATTAATATAAATATTAAAAATAAATTTGGAAAATTAGCTTATTATGCAAAGGGCTTTGATGCTATTTCTCATTATGAAGCGATGGAACTAGAGGTTATTACATCTAAAGCATCTATTAATGAAAAGTTTTTTTTGATACTTGTATTTAATGGTAAAGGTGCCGGGGGATTTATGAGGCTAGCTAATGAAGCAAATCTATCCGACGGTCTTTTTGATATAGTTTGTTTTAAAGATATCTATCTGTATGATATACCACCCTTATTTTTTAAAGTTTTACAAGGGGAACACTTAGATAATCCTCATGTCATCTACTTTAAAACAAATAATTTATCTATCAAAAAGAGTACTTTAAGTAAATCCTATTGTACAGATATAGATGGGGAACACGGACCAGAATTACCCTTAAATATATCAGTATTATCTAGTGCCCTCAAAGTATATACGCCACTTACATCCGCGTGTCATATTGGATAAGAAGTATAACATATACTTTTAATATAAGTTATACTTTAATTGATATTAAAGTATTGGGGGAATAAATATGCAGTGTGCTATTTGTTTTGGGAAACTAATAGACGTTGGAGATGGTTATGAGTGTAAGGAGTGCGGGTATTTTTTAGAATATGATGAAATTGACGAATACGATTATGAAGAATGTGATATAGAAGAATATGACGATTATGAAGAATTTTTTAGTGAAGATGATACCAATGAAAATTAAGAAGTGTAGTAAGACAAATGGTTATAAAAAGGTCTATAAAAGCCATGTAGAAATTGGGGTCTATACCTCATACTACATGGCTTTTAATTGATATAAACTTTATTTCATTTTAGGGCAACATTTCAACTTATTTTTTTTATTTTAAGGTCTGTATTTAATGCAAATAGCCCTTCCTTCAATTGACCGTCTTTAGTATGGTGTATTGCAAAAATAACATTATTATTTTCGACTTTTATCATATGAAGCTCTCCGGGTATAGTAATATACCGTATTGTTTTAGAGAGTTGTGTATCATAGATACACAGCAGATAAGTATTTTCAATAACAAGTGAAAACAACAAATATTTATCCGATAGGAAAAGAGAGTCTAAAATTTCTCCAGTTGCTATAGTTAAAGGCGGATCATAATAATTAGAAACTACATATAAAGTAGAAGAATCACCATTATCTATCGTATAAGTAAACTTTGTGTTTTGTGGGCACAAGGCAATAGAATCAGGAAGAATATTTTTGCTTTTTTCTACATAACGATGCTTGTTGGGAATATTTTGATTGATGAGCATAAGATGATAAATAGAAGGGAATTTTTCATCAAGCAAAAGTATGTAGGGGTTCTTTAATAGAAAAAACTCGCTTTCAGGGGATGAGACTGTATGAAGGAGCATTTTTGTATTATCAGAAGTATTACTCATATAGAGTCCATGGTATTTTTGTACACTATCTAACGCTATCATATAGTTCACCGTATGGGAAGGAGGAGTATGCACATGTGAATGGGTGTAGGGCATCAAGGAATCTACGGCATCTAGTTGAGAAAGGATGTATTGTTCATTAAGTTTATTTTTTAGATAGGCTGAGAGCTGAATAATTTCTTTTGTATTTAACTGAATGTAAGTGAAATCACTTGAGAAGTTAAGAGAAATTCCTTTATTTTTATTTAAGAGTAAATCACCTTTGATTTCAAAGATTTCATTATTAATACTAGAATCATTTATTTGCTCACCCCATAGGATTTCATCCCATAAATCATTGATAATACTCATATCAGTGATGGCAGTAGCAGCTGATGATATGTGCAAAGCTAACGGTTTGATATCAAGCTGCGAGGTAATTAAGTCAGGAAGTAAAGCATTGGTAAAGGGTATATAATAGTTACCTACAAAAACATTCGGTATATGCGAAGTATAAGGTGAAATAACAATAGAGGTTGTTTTGGAAGGATAGCATAATTTGATTAAGTATCCTGTATTTTGAGGAAGTATTTTGTAGTTCCAAGAGTTATAACTATTACTTTTTTTAATGATATTAATCCAGCTATGGATAGTATCTTGATTCTCTATGCTAAACAAAAATTTTTTATCTGTAGCATTATGTGTATAAATTTCAATTTTTTTAGCATCTGGTTGTAGATGGTACAGATAAAGTTTTTGAAACGGCTGACTAATATCTTTATAAGTTAATGCACTTAAAAGAACTATAATAATACCACTTCCGATTAATCGTAGTTTTACAGAACGATTTTTTTTATCAATTAAATAGATAAGACTCATTAAACAGGCGCCTAATGGTAGTTTTATAATGATAATAACAGAATGTATGCTGCTGACAATCAAGTAAATAATACATTTGATAATATAAAACGGCTCATATTCCTCCTGACTTTTATAAGCATAAAACAATATTTGAAGAATAATCGCTAATATTAATAAGTATTTCATTAAATTCTCCTTTATTTTAATGAATCAATATAAAATGTGCGATGAATACAATAATAAAATTCAGGAAATAAAAAAAGCTTATAGGGAACTAAATAGATGAGATGGAAAACACTTTTATGAGGAGATATATAATTAGAATGATATTTTCTTTTAAGCTCAAAGGAAAAGAAGTTTGTTTTTTTATCGCCCTCTAATAACAGGTATTTCATATTATCCGCAGGAAGGAAGGTACGGGCTATCTCTTCTCTTTTTTTATTATAGTTTTGATGCATATAGTAGATCCAGTTATTTCGTTCATAGTCTTCATAAACAAGCAAGTAATATTTTGATGAAGCCTTTTTGGGGGTAATAGTAACTTTTTGAATTTCCGGGTTGTTAATATTTGGTTGAATAAATATAGAAACTTCACCAGTTTGAGGAATTAAAAAATGATATATGATAAAAATAATACAATAAATACTATATAAAAGTAGTATTAACTGGGTAGAATTAAAAAATATCTTAGATAATCTTGGCATTTTATACTCCTTATTTTGTTTCACGTGAAACAAATCCTTAATTATAAAATAAATGACATGTATTAAATATATTAAACAATAAAAAGTTTATACATAAAATATTTATAAAAACTTTATAAATAAAATATTGATAAAAGCTTTTGTATAAAATAAGTTTATTAAAAAACAAGGATATGATATACTGATTTAAAGAAAGCATAAAAAGGAGAAACTTATGGGCAAAATAATAGCCGTTGTTAATCAAAAAGGGGGGGTAGGGAAGACAACTACCGTTATAAATTTGACAGCAGCCTTAGCGGAACAGGGATACAAAGTATTAATAGTTGATATTGATCCCCAAGGCAATGCTACTAGTGGCTGCGGCGTACAGAAAAACCAAGTAAAATCAACAATATATGATGTATTAGTCAATGATGAAGACATAAAAGCGGTTATAAAGCAAGCACAACATGAAAAAATAGATGTCATTCCTTCAAATATGAATTTAGCAGGTACAGAGGTTGAGTTAGTTAATGCAAAACAAAGAGAATTTATACTGAAAAATAAATTAGACACTCTAAAAAAAGAGTACGATTATATATTCATTGATTGTCCACCAGCAGTAAATATTCTTACAATCAATGCATTGACAGCCTCAAATTCAGTACTTATCCCTATGCAGTGTGAGTATTATGCCCTTGAAGGACTTTCACAGTTGGTGCAGACTATTGGACTAGTAAAGAAAAATACTAATCCAAAGTTGGTCTTAGAAGGCATATTATTTACGATGTATGACAGCAGAACAAATCTTTCATTTCAAGTCGTAAAAGAGGTAGAAAACCACTTTAGTAACATTATATATCAGACAAAAATAACTAGAAGTGTAAGATTGAGTGAAGCACCCAGTTTTGGGATGTCATGTATTAAATATGACCCCAAGTCTAAGGGCACAGATCAATATAAAGAGCTGGCATTAGAATTCATAGAAAGGAATAAATAAAGATGAAACAACGAGGCTTAGGAAAAGGACTTAATGCCCTTTTGTCGGATGAAATACTGACAGGGGGAGAACAGAATTTTGGAGGAATTAAAAAAGTTGATATAAATGAAATAGAGCCGAACTTTGGGCAACCAAGGAAAACGTTTAATGAGGAAGAATTACAAGAGTTAAGCCTTTCCATAAAACAGCATGGCATACTTCAACCCCTTATTGTAAGAGAAAAAAATGGGAAATATGAGATAGTTGCGGGAGAAAGAAGGTATAGGGCATCAAGACTAGCCGGTTTGACGGAAGTGCCAATTATCATAAAAGATTTTAATGACCAGGAGATATTAGAAGTAGCATTAGTTGAGAATATACAGAGAGAAGATCTTAACACAATGGAGCTAGCGTGTGCATATAGCCTGCTTATGGAAAGATTTGATCTCACTCAAGAGCAAGTCGCAGATAAAGTAGCTAAAAGCAGGCCAGCAGTAGCGAATATCATGAGATTATTAAAATTAACACCTTATGTACAAGAAAAATTAAGAGAAGAAGCGATTAGTTTTGGACATGCAAGGGCAATACTTTCTGTGAGTGATATTAAAGGTCAAAAACAAATTGCAGATCTTATTATTGCTAAAAAGTTAAGTGTTAGAGAAACAGAAAAACATATACAGACTTTAATAAATAAACCAATAGATCAAACGAGAGAAAAAGAGTCTTACAATCCTTTTTACAGAGAAATACAAGAGAATCTGCAAAAATTATTAGGAACAAAAGTTACTATTTCTAAAGGTGCTAAAAAGGGTAAAATAGAAATTGAGTATTATTCGGATGAGGAACTGGAAAGAATTATAGAAATGATGAAATAATACAGGGATACAATTTAGAAAAAGGAAGCTGGGTAAAGTAAATGGATCAAATAATGATGATATTAAATGATTACTTAGTATATATTGTACTAGGGTTAGGCGCACTAAATATAATATTTTTCATAATGCTTATTGTAAACGGCAGCAAAATGAAAAAGATTCAAAAAAAATATGAGAAGTTTATGAGTAAAGATAATGTAGATTTAGAGGAATTACTTATACAATATACTAAAAAGATTACCACACTGCTTCAAAATGAAAAGGACATTTTATCATCCATTAAACAAATTGAAGATAAACAAGCATTGTGTTTACAAAAAGTAGGAATGATTAGATATAAGGCCATAGCTAATACAGGAGCAGATTTGTCTTTTGCTATAGCATTACTGGATAAGCAGAATGATGGGGTTGTATTAAATGGTATTTATAGCAGAGATGGTTCGTATACTTATGCAAAGCCGATAAAAGACGGGAAATCTACTTATACTTTATCAGAGGAAGAAGAACAGGCCTTAGATCAAGC
>JAQSYC010000286.1 GCA_029256345.1 Clostridia bacterium
CCTTGGTAAGGCGCGGGTCGACGGTTTAAGTCCGCACGAGAGCTTATGATAGTCAAAGGGGCTGTCGCACTAAGTAATTAGTGCATGGCTCCTTTTTCTACATAAAATATAATAACCAGGCTTCGAAAAGCCTGGTTATTGATGTAAAATATATTTGTGCGAATAGAAAATACTTTACACAGAAATTATACAATTATTCAGGAGTTTTATCAATTTGATGGAGCATTATTATTAAAGCGCTCACTTTTCCAAATTCTAGGATTTAATGAAATATTCTCTGAGAGCGGCATATATGCCACAGTACCATTTTCCGCATTCCATCCAGAATATCTAATTGTTACGTGCTTTTGCCCTTGATTTATTAGATAAATACTGATATTCTGCCCTAAATTCATATTTTATAGGGTTTGAATATTATGTATTGAAATAGCAATACTAATGAGAGTACTATTTAACTTGATTGGAGGCGCCTAATGAAGCCTGTTATTCACTCTAAATCTTTACTCTCCATTATTTTATCCCTTGCTATTGTATGTACTTCTGTTTCATTAAATGCTGTATCTGTTAGGATATTCAAAGCCAAGTACTGGATATCACTCAACTTGCTCTTAGAAATACAACCATTGAGACCAGACAACTTGAAGAGCAAATTAATCTTATCAATACAGAACTTGAAACACTTAACACCCGTATTCAAATTTATTTAAGAACCGTCCCCAGTATCAGTAATCAAAATAGGCATGTCTTGCTTACTTTTAATGTGCTTAACCTCATCAAAAGCAGCTTGTATACCGTAGAACTACTGGTCAATGCAACAAATGATGTAGATAGATTCGCCTTACTTGATGAATTTTTCCGTTCAAGAGTCACTGCCCTTGATACCCTTGCAATACTTGAAAACCTCCTTCAAAATTTTTAGATTATACCCGTTTATCTATTATCTCTTGCATAATCTAGTCTTCTTGAATGTGGTTACTTTATGTATGTATGCTTTATATATCGAATAGAGGTGCCCCATGCATAATCTTGTTAAACTCAAATCATTGATACCCATTACTTTATCCCTTGTGATGATTCTTACTTGTTCTCCTCTAAGGGCTGCTGAAATCTCCCTTATACCATCTCCCCTTGCTTCCCCTACCCCAGCGGAGCATAAACAGACCATTACACAATTTTTAAATGAAATACAACTCATACAGAACCAAGTCTATGATATCGCTCAGTTTGCTATAAAAAACCCCTCTGAAGTAAATCCTCAGATTGAAAATCGAATCAATTTTATTAATAATAATATCGAAAGACTTAATAGAAGAATTGAAGATTATTTAGCGGTTGTTTCAGGAGTTAGTGACGAAAACAGGCACGTGGCCCTTACTTTTAACGTTATTAATTTGGTTAAGAGCGGCTTATACACCCTTACCTTGTTAATCAATACCACAGCGGATGACCAGCGGATTGCTCTGCTCGACGAATATTTCCGTACCCGCATCAATGCACTAGATACCCTTGAAATACTCCAAGAACTTCTTGCAAATTTTTAGTGTCTACAGGTATAAGCTTATGGATAAAAAAATAAATCCTAAATAAATAGGATTTATAAGTTGTTTTTTATAGCTTGAACGATTTCTATATATTCTTCATCACTTAATAAAACTTTTCCAGGATTCATTTCAAATGTACTTCCCCAGCTGAGACCCTCTTCATATTTAGGCACTATATGAAAATGAAGGTGAGGAAGTTTATCTGAGTAAGCGCCATAATTTATTTTGTTAGGTGAAAAAGTTTTTTGAACTGCAGCTGCTACCCTTTTGACATCCTTCATAAACAACGCCAGTTCTTCATCCTCTAATTCAAATAACTCATTAACATGTTGGTTATAGGCTACAACACATCTGCCTCTATGACTTTGTTCTTTGAACAGATAAACAGTCGATGTTTCAAGTTGACCTATTTCAACCATTAAATCTTTAAGTCTTTGATCCTTTTCGCAATAAAAACAAGTATTTTGATGACTCATGTTATAATCTCCTAACTGATAGTATTATTTCGTATCCAGTTTATCACGAAACTTACTCTCTTACAACCTACATCATGAACTGGCTTTTATTGATAACCGTTGTCTATACATAGATGTTATTAAAATGGGCATCTTAATAATATCTATTAAACTCCAACGAGGTGTCAAATGAAATATTTTACTAAATCTAAATCCGCTATTTGGCTTTTATTAATCAGTTTTTTTATATCTGCACCTTTTTCATCAAATGCCTCTATCCCTGCCAATGCTGTCAGCCACGAAGATCTTATGAGACAGTACATTCGAGATATCAGAACGCTTCAAGATCAAGTTTTTTATTTATCTGAAATTGTCCTAAGAGATTCTGCTGCTGATACACCGACCATAACAAATGGCATCTCTCTCATTAATATCCGCATAGATGAACTTACCAAATCCATTTCAGATTATTTAACAATTGTTCCAAGTATTAGCTCAGAAAACAGAGATGTCTTGCTTGTCTTTAACGCCCTTAATTTTATAAAAAATTCGTTATATCAGCTAAGCCTTCTTGAAAATACAGCCAGCAGCGTAGACCGTGCTTTATTATTAGAAGATTTCTATCTCTTTAGAAGAGTGGGCACAGAAACGCTAACTTTGCTAGAAAACCTTATTGCACGAGAATAATGCAGTATGTTTTCTTTAGTAGACCTTCTTGTATCTCTTTATTTCTTATTCTTTAAATCTATTTCACCATTTATTTTATCAATAAGATCTCTTACATCAAAACCTCCTCTTTCACTGATCATTCCTATTGTAGCCAGCGAGGCCATGGTCTTAAATAAAATAGGATTTTTGAGTTTACTAAACTTTGGGGACAGATTAATCAGATAGTCCTTTATAAAAGGGTAGGCGCTAACAATATCTCCTACAAGGGTATTTTCATTGAGTTCATATATAGAATTTACAAGTTTATTCCCTGTTGATTTTCCCTCCCTTGATACGGACACTAGTTCTTCTTGATGTGACGAATTGTCCCATGACAGCAGTCTTTGACTTCCTGTCAAATTTCTTATGTGGGTGACATCTTGCATCATCTCCAAAACTCCTCTAAAGTCTCCTCTTTCATCTCTTACAGCATTATAAATAATATAGATAAATTTTCCACCTATCTCAAGCCAAAACTCCGCCTCTTCCTTTTCTCCAGCTCTAAAAGCCTTGATTATTCTTTCAACCGTTTCAACACTTTCTTTAGGGTGGCAGTTCTGAACTTGTCTTCCAATAACACCAGCACTTCTTGGGAAAACCCTATGTTTGGTATCGCTATAAAATTTAACTATTTCATTTTCATCCACATAAGATAAATCCACCTGTAAATGCTTAAAAATGAGATTAATCTGTTTAAGTGTTAATTGGCCTTGGCTGACATCTAAAATTTT
>JAQSYC010000022.1 GCA_029256345.1 Clostridia bacterium
TAAGATAGCCACTCTAAGCAGCAGTATTGACACAGAGTATATCAATAAGCAGTTCATAGTGGGGACGAAGGGAATGATAGAAGTGCCAGCATTTTGGCAATGTGAAAAAGCTATTATAACTGAAAAAGATAAAGCACCTTATGAAATATTCCTTCCACATGAGGTAAATGGTTTTGAATATGAAATTAGTCATTTTACTGCATGTGTAGCAGCTGGTCAAACAGAGAGTGATAATATGACGTTTGAAAACACCTTAGGTATCGTGAGAATTACAGATGAATGCAGAAAACAAATGGGTCTTATTTATCCATTTGAATAAGGAAAAAAAGAGCCGCTACTAAAGTATTAAATACCTTAGCAGCGGCTTATTTACGTATGAAGACTATTGATTGCCGGTAGCGTAGTGAAGAATTTTTTCTTTGGTAGCTTCTTTTTGTGTCATTTCACAGATGAACTTACCTTGAGATAAGACTAATATACGATCACACATCCCCAGTATTTCATCAAAGTCTGAAGAAATGAGGATAATTCCTCCGCCGTTTTTCGTAATATTGTTAATACAATTATAAATATCAACCTTAGAAACAATATCTACGCCACGGGTAGGTTCATCTAAAATGAATATCTTAGAGCGATTCATAATCCATTTGATAAAGAACATTTTTTGCCAGTGACCTGGATTGTAGTAACTGTGGCGAGAACGGGTATTTGAAGAAGTCACATTGAATTTGGTCAGATAGTCTTTAACTGTAGATAACAGAATATTATAGTTAATAAGGTTATGAGAAGAAAACCTTCTAAGTGAAGTAAAAGCAATGTTATCAGCAACATTGAGGGAAGGAATAATTCCATCAGCTTCTCTGTCTTCTGGAAGAAAGGCAATGCAGTTGGAAATAGCTTCAAAAGGATGGGTTACATCTACTGAAGCTCCATTAATTTCTAAATGTTGACATTCATAATCTGTATTGCCAAATAAACAGTTAGCTAAGAGTGTTCGCCCAGAACCTGCTAAGCCTGTTATGCCTAATACTTCATGTTTGTGCAAGGTAAAGGATACATCGGTGAGGATACCGGAGGATTTAAGATGCGTGACACGAAGTAATTCTTTGCCCTTTTTAAAGTGCAGTTTTGGATATTTATTGGACAGAGGCATCCCTGCCAAAAGGAGGATGATTTCCTCTTCGATAGAATCGTTAACGCCTAAAGTGGCTATAAGGCGGCCATCGCGGATGATGGATACCCTGTCACCCAACTTGTAGATATCATTTAGTCTATGAGAAATCAATAAAATACCTACATATTTACTTTTTAATTTTTTAATAATAGAATGGAGCAAATCGCTTTCGTGATCTGTAAAAGCAGCAGAAGGTTCATCTAATATAATCACCTTAGCATTAGAAACGTAAGCTTTTAGAATTTGTATGATATGTTTTTGAGCGAGGCCATACTGTTCAACAAGTGCCAAAGGGTCTATATTGATTTGGAATTCGTCAAAAAGAGCTTTAGTTTTAAAACTAATTTCAGCCATATTGATAGAAGAAAATTTATGTTTAGTGTAAAAACTTTCAAAAAATAAATTTTCTGAAACAGTCATTTTGTCAAAGAGCTGGATATCCTGAGGTACATAAAAAATGCCATGAGTTTTAGCATCATCAACAGAATGGATAGCAACAGGTTTACCATTAAGCAGGATTTCGCCTGTATAACTCGTAATGATACCACTGAGTGTTTTGACAAGAGAAGATTTGCCTGCTCCATTTGCTCCCATTAAAATATGCACTTCTTGCTCTAGTAAGTTTAAATGAATATCCTCCAATGCAAATCCATTGCCTAGTTTTTTGGAAAGATTTTTTGTCTCTAATAAATAGTTTGGCAAAGCTATTCACTTCCCTCCATTAAATTTATAGAAGTAAATAATTCAATGTTATTATTGCAAATAAGTTTTTTATAAGCCTCATCAAGGTTGAAGTTAGTAATGATTCTTTCGGCTATTTTAAGCGAACCTACTTTAAAAAAAGCTGTTTTATTGAAGCAATCAGAAGGACATAAAATGATTTTAGAATTTGCGTTTAAAATAGCCTCCTGTATAAGCGTTGCCTTATCAATATTAGAAACAGAAAAACCCACATGTTCATTAAACCCATCAACCTCTATGAAAATTTTATTGACATAGAAGTGTGACATATTGGCAAGGGTAAGTCTGCCAAAGGTAGCTTTTGAATGGAAATCAATGTCGCCGCCTAAAGAAATGGCTTTGATGTGGGGAAAACGGCTAAGTTCCAGTGCGATCAGAAGATCATTGGTCAGTACGGTCAGATTGTTTTTAGTGCCTAGATTTTTAGAGATTTCTAGATTAATCGGACCGTTGGTCAGCATAATAGAATCATTATCCTCTATCATATCTACAGCAACCAATGCAATTTCATGAAGATGTTCCTCAATAGTAAAGAATGTTTCATGACTTAATAAGTCTGGTTCCATAGGAGAAGCAGCGAAGATGTGAGGTGTAATAACAGCCCCGCCATGAATCCTTTTTAAAAAACCTTCTTCTTCTAACTTTTCAAGATCCTTACGAATCGTTACTTCTGATACATTTAACATATCACTTAGTTTAGAAACTTCCACTTTTTCATTTTGAGTTAAGTAATTTTTAATAATTTTTATTCTTTCGATTGCAAACAAATGACATCACCAAGTTTATTAAGATTTTTTATCTAATCTAAGTATAAACGAAATGAAGCTTAAAGTACAATGTATTTGCTAAAACTTACAGTCGAATCGTTGAATAATAATTTATATACAAAAATATGCATAAAATAATATAAAAAAAAATAAAAAAATATTGACTTATGACTAAAAAGAGATTAATATTAAATCACAAACGTAAATAAACAAAAACAAAACAAAACAAATGAAACCAAAAAGTTATCAAAAAGAAAATGGAGGTATTGGGTATGAAAATTAGAAAACTATTTTCACTAGTATTAGTAGGGGTTATGGCTTTTGCACTAGCGGCATGCTCGCCATCTGGAGAGGCAGGTACTACTACAGAAGCACCATCGGCGACAAAAACAGAGAGTGCACCAAGTACAGAGACCGCTGGGGATGGAAAATTTGTTGGCGTTCTGATGCCCACACAGTCTTCACAGCGCTGGATACAAGATGGGGACAATATGAAGAAACAACTGGAAGCTAAAGGGTACCAGGTAGATCTTCAATATGCAGAAGATGTTGTTGAAAATCAGGTATCACAGCTGGAAAATATGGTTACAAAGGGAGTCAATGTATTGGTTGTTGCGTCAATTGACGGGGAAGCATTAACTGGCGTTATTCAGAAAGCAGCTGACGCAGGGATAAAAATTATTGCATATGATAGACTGATTCGGGGATCAGAACATATTACATATTATGCAACATTTGATAACTTTAAAGTAGGTGTACAGCAAGGTTCTTACATCATAGATAAGCTGGGCTTAGCAGAAGGCAAAGGACCTTTCAATATTGAGCTATTTGGAGGTTCACCAGATGATAACAATGCCTATTTCTTCTACGATGGGGCGATGAGTGTACTTCAGCCTTATATCGATAAAGGTCAATTGGTTGTAAAATCAGGTCAGACAGGTATGGATAAAGTATCTACCCTTAGATGGGATGGTGCAACAGCTCAAGCACGTATGGATAATGTTTTATCAGCTAATTATTCAGATGGTGCTAAATTAGATGCAGTGCTTTCTCCTTATGATGGTATTTCAATTGGTATTTTATCATCAGTTAAAGCGGTAGGTTATGGTACTGGGGATTTGGCAATGCCGATTATTACAGGTCAAGATGCTGAGGTTCCATCAGTTAAATCAATTATAGCAGGTGAACAGGCTCAAACAGTATTTAAAGATACAAGGACATTGGCTGAAAAAACTGTAGAAATGGTTGATGCTGTGCTGCAAGGTAAAGAAGCCACTGTAAATGACACAACCACTTATGATAATGGGGTTAAAGTTGTACCATCATTCCTTTGCGAACCAGTTTCAGTAGATGTGAACAATTATAAAGAAGCACTGATAGATTCTGGCTATTACACAGAGGATCAACTTAAATAAATTTATAAAAAATAGTTAGACAGGGTTAAGACCCTGCCTAACTATTACATAGACAGTAAGGAGTTGATTGGATGCTTCGAAGTATATTGGAAATGAAAGATATTTCAAAATCATTTTCAGGGGTTAAGGTCTTAAAGGATGTCAATTTAAAAGCCACGGAAGGCGAAATTCTCGCATTAGTAGGAGAGAATGGAGCGGGGAAATCTACGCTTATGAATGTGTTAAGCGGTATTTATGAGTATGGCAGTTATACAGGAGACATCATTTTTGAAGGTAAAGAATGTAAGTTTAAAAATATAAAAGATAGTGAAAAGATTGGCATTGTCATTATTCATCAAGAATTGGCCTTAGTCCCGTATCTGTCGATTGCTGAAAATGTATTTTTGGGAAATGAGCAAGCAGCAAAGGGTGTAATAGACTGGCATAAAACGCGTAATAAAACCAGTGAACTACTTGCGAGAGTGGGTCTTAAAGATGATTCAGATACACTGATCAAAGATATTGGAGTAGGTAAGCAGCAATTAGTTGAAATTGCAAAAGCATTATCTAAGCAGGTCAAATTGCTTATTCTGGACGAACCTACAGCTGCATTAAATGATGAAGATTCAGATCATTTGTTAAACTTATTGTTAGAATTGAAAAATCAAGGTATATGTTGTATCATCATATCTCATAAGCTTAATGAAGTTACCAAGGTAGCAGACAAAATAACGGTTATAAGAGATGGAAGTACTATAGAAACATTAGTTAAAGGAAAAGATGCCATCACAGAAGATCGGATTATTAAAGGTATGGTTGGCCGTGATTTGGTGGATCGTTATCCTAAAAGAGTACCTCAAATAGGAGAGGTTATGTTTGAAATAAAAGATTGGGAAGTCTATGACCCCATGAATGAGGATCGAAAGGTTATCAAAAATGTTAATTTAAAAGTTAGAAAAGGTGAAGTTGTGGGCATTGCGGGGCTAATGGGGGCAGGTAGAACCGAACTTGCTACCAGTGTTTTTGGAAGGGTTTATGGTAAAAAAATAAGCGGAAAACTTTTTAAGGAAAATAAGGAAATAGTCATTAAAAATGTAAGCGAAGCCATTGAGAATGGCATAGCTTATGTAACAGAAGATAGAAAAACAGCTGGACTTATTCTAATTGATGATATCAAGAGAAATATTTCTTTGGCTAGTTTGCAGAAGCTGAGCAATCATAATGTGATTGACGACAATAAAGAGATACAAGTAGCAGAAGAATTCAGGGAAAAACTAAAGATAAAGTCCTCCAGTATTTTGCAGAAAGCCGGAGATTTATCGGGAGGGAACCAACAAAAAATTGTACTGAGCAGATGGATTTTTTCAGATCCAGATATACTCATATTGGATGAACCTACAAGAGGTATCGATGTAGGTGCAAAATATGAAATTTATACAATTATTAATGAACTTGCAAAGCAAGGGAAATCAATCATTATTATTTCTTCAGAACTGCCGGAAGTATTAGGAATGAGTGACAGGGTTTATGTCATGAACGAAGGCAGAATAGTGGGGGAACTTGATCGAGAAGCCGCTTCTCAAGAAAGCATAATGAAATGTATTATGCAAAGTAGCAGGGAGGTATAATTATGGAAAAAATAAAAAATATTTTCAAGAGTAATATAAGACAATATGCGATGGGCATAGCCCTCATTTCTATCATGGTGCTTTTTCAAATTTTAACTAAGGGTATCCTTTTAAAACCCCTTAATGTAACCAATCTTATTCTTCAAAACAGTTATATTCTTGTACTAGCAATCGGTATGTTTTTATGTATCTTAACAGGTAACATTGATTTATCGGTGGGATCTGTGGCTGCTTTTGTCGGAGCAATATCAGCTATGTTGGCTATAAGAATGAACCTGCCTGTTATACCAACGATCATTTTATCTCTGTTTGTTGGAGCAGTTATCGGAGCATGGCAAGGGTTTTGGGTAGCTTATGTCAGAATACCGGCATTTATCGTTACACTGGCAGGCATGCTCATATTTAGAGGACTTACCATGGTCATATTAAAAGGACAGACCATTGCACCTTTTCCCCAATCTTATCAAATTATAAGCTCGGGTTTTATTCCAGACCTGTTTGGAGACAGTGCACTGCATATTTTTACAATTATTATAGGGGTTGTTATTTCCGTGATATATGTTATTTCACAACTTAATAAAAGAAAAAACACTCTAAAATATAATTTTGAAGTTTCATCTAAGTCTTGGTTTATAGTACAGCTCATATTTATTATAGTAATTATTAATTTATTTACATATTGGCTTGCAAGCTATAAAGGTATTCCAACAGTACTTATTCTCTTGGCGGTGCTTATTGCTATCTACACTTTTATTACGAATAAGACAGTACCAGGCAGACATATTTATGCCTTTGGAGGTAATGAAAAGGCGGCGAAATTGTCTGGTGTTAAGACGAACAAAGTTTTGTTTTGGGTCTATGTTAATATGAGTGTTCTCTCAGCTCTTGCAGGTATTGTTTTTGCTGGGCGGCTTAATGCAGCAACCCCTAAAGCGGGTGTTAACTTTGAATTGGATGCCATAGCGGCCTGCTATATTGGAGGCGCGTCGGCATCCGGAGGGATTGGAACAGTATTTGGGTGTATCATAGGAGGCCTCATTATGGGTGTGCTCAATAACGGCATGTCTATCCTAGGTATTAGTATTGACTGGCAGCAGGCCATAAAAGGTCTGGTACTTTTGTTGGCCGTAGCCTTTGATGTGTACACTAAAAATAAGGCTAAAAAGTAACATTAAAAGATATTATGTTACTTTATAAAAAAAGAAGCCCCGCTAAAAATGAGTATTTTTAGCGGGGCTTCTTTTTTTGGAGATTAACATAAAAAATGATTTGATAAATTATAGACAAGAGAGAAGGCGATGGTTTTTTGAATTGCAAATTTTTGTTAATCGCAGGATGACGAGAAGTAAAAATCAAAGGCATTTCAGTGAAATCAAAGGAAGAAAAACCCCTTAAAGTACAGTGAAATAAGGGGTTGTAACAAAGATGGGAGACGACAGTTTCTAGGATATAAAAATTAACATAAAAAATAAAATGCAAGCAAAAATAAATTTTAAATCTATATTCGCTAAATTTGTATTGAATTATTGTAGAAGTTATATTATAATACAACTATTATTACGGATTTCAAAGTAAAGTAATTATTATGTTATCAGTTTGTAAGACAATTTAATTATTTTGGATGATCCTAAAAGTCAATAGCAGAAAGCAAAGGGGCTTTCCTAAAGTACAACTACTTAGGAGCCCCTTTTTTTAAAAAAGACTCTTAAGGACATAGGTATTCATTTATATACTTAAAAATTACAAAATACTACATAACTTTGGAAAACTAGGGATAATTTATAAGTATATAATTAAATATATCATTAATAAGGAGGAAGATTATGAAATTAAGAAAAGTATTTGCAATAGGACTAAGTGGTATGATGGCCTTAGGGCTTGCTGGATGCGGTGAAAAAGCGCCAGATACAATTAAGTTGGGGTTGATTGTACCAAAGACAGGGCAAGTGGCACAATATGGTATTGCAGTTGAAAATGCTGCTAATTTAGCTGTTGAGGAGATAAATGCAGCCGGGGGGATAGACGGCAAGCAAGTTCAACTCTTTAGTTATGATAACAAAGCAGATGCTACAGAGAGTATTAACGTATTTAATAGATTAGTAGATAACGATAAAATTGTTGCTTTAGTGGGACCTGTTATCTCATCAACTTCATTGGCAGTGGCACCACTGGCAGAAGAAAAGAAAATCCCAATGATTTCACCAACAGCTACAAACTTAGCCGTAACACCAGATTATTCTTATGTATTTAGAGCATGCTATACAGATCCTTACCAAGGTGGAACAGTAGCGAAATTTGCTAGTGAAAATCTTGCAGCAAAAACTGCAGCGGTTCTCTATAATGCTGGAGATGACTATTCAACTGGTCTTGCAGAAGCCTTCAAAGCAACTTTTGAAGCAGCAGGCGGAACGATTACAAGTTATGAAGGATACACTGCAGATGATAAAGACTTCAAAGCAGTCCTTACAACAATCAAAGAAAAACAACCAGAGGTATTATTTAATCCAGACTACTACAACACAGTTGGGTTAATCGCTGGTCAAGTTAAGGAAGTTGGTTTAGATACAATCATGCTTGGTGGAGATGGATGGGATGATGTTCAAAAAGACTATGCAGATGTTGTAGATGGCTACTTCTTTGCTAACCACTATGCTACAGATGATCCAGACCCAATCGTTCAAAACTTTATCAAAGCGTACCAAGATAAATATGAAGGCAACACACCAAATGCTTTAGGTGCATTAGGTTATGATGCTACAAAAATCATGTTAGATGCCATTGCAAAAGCAGGAAGCACTGAAGGAGAAAAAATACTTGCAGCACTTCAAGCAACTGATACTGATGCAGTAGCAGGGCATGTTACATTTGATGAAAATGGAGATCCTCAAAAAAGCGTTTCTATGATCAAAGTAGAAGGCGGCGCGCTCAAACTTGAAGCAAAAATTGGACAGTAAATAGAGATCTTCGTATTTCAAGTCAATCATTTAAGATATAAAAGTATTACAATGAATTGGCAAGGAGGGAGAAGGAGTTTCATTTCTCCCTCAATTTTTATGAATTATTTTAATAATCACTAATATTAAAAAGAGAAGAGGTGGCAAGATGAGTGGGTTTATTCAACAATTAATTAATGGTATTCATGTAGGGAGTATTTATGCATTGATAGCCCTTGGTTATACAATGGTTTACGGGATAGTAAAGCTTATTAACTTTGCCCATGGAGACATCTTGATGATGGGGGCATATTTTGGACTGTTTAGTATAACAGTTTTACATTTACCATTTGGACTGGCTATAGTTGTTGCAATGGCAGCCTGTGCACTAGTAGGGATGCTGATCGATGTTATTGCTTATAAGCCATTAAGAAATGCACCAAGAATATCAGCTTTAATTACCGCACTTGGAGTGAGTCTATTTTTAGAAAATTTCTTTAGAGTAATATTTGGAGCAGAACCGAAAAAGATGCCTAATATTCCATCTTTAGAAGGTGGGTTCGTTTTGGGAACAATTAAGCTTTCGTATGTAACCGTTTTAACAGTTATTCTATCAATCGTATTTATGGTGGCTTTGCAGTTTGTTGTTAAAAAAACAAAGGTTGGCAAAGCGATGCGTGCTGTATCAGAAGACAAAGAAGCAGCAAGACTTATGGGTGTCAATGTAAATAAGACTATTTCTATCACATTTGCCTTAGGCTCAGCCCTAGGTGCATTAGGTGGTGTTTTATATAGTGTTGCCTATTATCAAGTGGAACCCTATATGGGAATTATGCCAGGACTAAAAGCCTTTGTAGCGGCAGTTTTAGGTGGGATTGGGATTATACCAGGTGCGATGCTTGGGGGCTTTGTTATGGGGCTTATTGAAAGTCTTTCTAAAGGTTATATCTCATCAAGCTGGTCAAATGCTATAGTTTTTGGAATCTTGATTTTGGTGCTTTTATTCAAACCATCAGGTATTTTAGGCAAAAATGTCAGAGAGAAAGTGTAGGTGAGACAGATGAAAAAGTGGCAAGAGTATGGTGTTACACTTATAGGCGTTATCCTATTATATTTTATTCTGTTCCTATTAATGGCTACAGGGATTATTAATGGCTACCTTAAAGGCGTTCTCGTTCTGATAGGGATCAATATTGTTGCAGCTGCCAGCTTAAATTTAGCGACAGGGTATTTAGGACAATTAGCTCTTGGGCATGCAGGTTTTATGGCGATAGGCGCTTATACAGCCGGTTTGCTCATGGAAATGATAAAAGGTTTTGGCTTGCCGGTAGATGTTGCACTGGTTGTGGCATTGATTATTGGAGGCCTAATGGCGGCATTTTTAGCAGTGCTTATTGGTATTCCGGCGCTTCGCCTAAGAGGGGACTATCTAGGGATTGTTACCTTAGGATTTGGAGAGATTATAAGGATAGCGATATTCAATTTAGAATTTACCGGTGGAGCCCGTGGTTTTAGAGGGTATCCTGGTTCAATAAACTTTACAAAGATGTATATTATTGTAGCCATTGTCCTAACGATGCTGTTTTTACTGATTCGTTCCAGACATGGTCGTGCAATTGTATCTATTAGAGAAGATGAAATTGCTGCTGAAGCAGTAGGAGTACCGACAACTTTTTACAAGATTTTTGGATTTGCAACATCTGCATTTTTTGCAGGTATAGCAGGAGGTGCTCTTGCATTCTATCAAAGAATGATTGACCCTAAGAAATTCACCTTTATGTATTCAGTTGAAATCTTCATCATCGTTGTACTGGGGGGCATGGGAAGCTTAACAGGAACTGTTGCGGCAGCTGTTGTATTGGGTATTCTCAATGAGTTTTTACATGTTATAGACCAGTGGAGACTTGTTATTTATTCACTTTTACTGATCATTATGATGATTTTCAGACCAGAAGGCCTACTCGGAAATAGAGAGTTTTCTTTCATTGGACTAATCAGATGGCTCATCAAACGCTTTAAAAAACCTACTCAAGAGGAGGTGAGATAATGGCTCTATTAGAAACGAAAAACTTAGGCATTACCTTTGGGGGACTAAAGGCAGTTGGAGAATTTGAAATAAGTATTGATAAAAATGAATTGGTAGGTCTTATTGGGCCTAATGGTGCAGGTAAAACTACAATATTCAATCTCTTAACAGGGGTATATTTACCAACAGAAGGAGATATATTACTTAATGGAGAGAGTATTATAGGACTCAAACCTTATCAAATCGTAAAAAAAGGACTAACAAGAACTTTCCAGAACATACGTTTATTTAAAGAACTCACGGTACTAGACAATGTTAAAATTGCTTTTCACCACAAGATGCAGTATGGTGTGGCAAATGCTATTCTGAGATTTCCAGGCACACGTTTTTGGAAAGAAGAAAAAGAAATAGATGAAAAAGCCAGAAAGCTTTTGGCTGTCTTTAAGATGGAAGGCACTGCCAATCAGCTGGCCAAAAACCTTCCTTATGGAGAGCAAAGGAAATTGGAGATTGCTAGGGGACTTGCAGCAGAGCCAAAACTTCTGTTGTTAGACGAACCAGCGGCAGGGATGAATCCTCAAGAAACGAAAGAGCTTATGGAGACGATTCACTTCATAAGGAAGAACTTTGATGTATCTATCCTTCTCATCGAACATGATATGCATCTAGTTATGGGTATTTGTGAAAGAATCGTAGTTATTGATTATGGTATGATTATTGCTAAAGGGCTTCCTGATGAAATCAAAGCAAACAAAAAAGTTATTGGCGCATATCTAGGGAATTAGGGGGTGAAAACATGTTAAAAGTAGATAACATAGAAGTTTATTACGGAGCAATTCATGCGATTAAAGGCGTTAGTTTTGAAGTTAAAAAAGGACAGATCGTGAGTTTAATTGGTGCTAATGGTGCGGGTAAAACAACTATTATGCATACTGTATCAGGGCTTATTAAACCTCAGACAGGAACGATTTCCTTTTCTGGAACAGATATTAGCAATGTCAGAGCTCATACTATTGTAGAAATGGGAATGGCTCATGTACCGGAAGGTAGACGTGTTTTTTCTAAAATGACTGTAAAAGAAAATCTTGAAATGGGTGCCTACTCAAGAAAAGATAAAGCTGACCTAGAAGCAGATTATGAAATGGTGTATACAAGATTTCCAAGGCTTAAAGAAAGAAGAAAACAGCTGGCAGGAACAATGAGCGGAGGCGAGCAGCAAATGCTTGCTATAGCGAGAGCACTTATGTCTAAGCCAAAGCTGATGCTCTTAGATGAGCCTTCGATGGGGCTTGCACCTATTCTAGTAGATGAAGTGTTTAGTATTATAAAAGACATTAACAAAAGTGGCACAACGATACTTCTGGTGGAACAAAATGCACATAAAGCCTTAAATATCGCAGATCAGGCGTATGTTTTAGAGACGGGCAATGTGGTATTATCTGGTGAAGCTAAAAAGATGTTAGATAATGAACAGGTTAAAAAGGCTTATTTAGGATAAGTACGACATATAAAAACAGACCAAACGGGCAATTGTTTGGTCTGTTTTTGTCGTGTGCCAATATAAGGAGAGAACTATTGACTGGCAGTGAAAACTTGATTAAGTGGACTGCTTGAGCGTGTAGGCCAGAGTTGTGATAAAGTCCCACAACAGACTAATGATAAAAATAGGCAACACAAAAGACATAAATGGAGATAAGAAGTTGTAGAAAGCATCTACTAAAGGATGCACACCATAAACTAAGAAAAGAGATAATGCAACCCAGTAAACTGAAAAAGTTAAGCAGACGTAACCATGGTGATTAAAAGCCACCTCACTATAATCCCAGAATTTAATATTGAAATAACGTACCATCAACCAGGCGGTAAGATATTCAACAAGGGTAGGGAAGATAATTGCAGATAAAACAAATAACCCAAAGGGGAGCCGCTCTTTTGCTACAATCAATAAAATAGCTGCAAAGCCGTACATGGGTTTAATGGGAGAACGTAGAAAATTAGGTTTTGAAAAGGTTCCCTTAGTGAATAAATTAAAGACACCCTCTGTCATCCAGCCCATAAAGCTATAGCAAATGAAATAGAAAACCAATGTTTCGAATCTATATATCATACATGCACCTACCTATCAACGAAGTTATAGATAGTATAGGCAGATAAGTATATTTTTATCAGCTAATCACCTGATTAATCCAGTGAAGAAGGCTGTTATAAACTTCCATGCGGTTGCTTTCATTTAGCATTTCATGCCTTCCGCTCGGAAAGAGTTTTAGGGTAAGGGCTTGCATCCCAAGGTTAGTATACAGTCTATGAAGCTTACGGACAGATTTGCCATAATGACCTACAGGATCCATGGTACCGGAGAGGATCAGGAGAGGGAGATCTTTTCTTATTTGAGATAGTTTTTGAGGGGTGTATAGACTTTTGAGCCCTTTCAAAAAATAATAATAAAAATGTACAGGAAATATGGCGCCACAATAAACATCGTTTTCATATTTTTCAACCTCTAGTAAATCGGAGGTGAGCCACCTAGATGCCAAATCTGAATCGTGGAATCGCTTATTATAGCCGTAAAAGGATAAAAAATGCATAAGTTTATCCTTTTTATAGGGGTTTGTGAAATGGTACTGCAAAGTTGAAATAAAATAGCCAAGGGTAATAGACGCCCCCTTTTGTAAACCACTTCCCGATAAAATCATGCCTTGGATTTCATAAGAATGACGCGTCAGGTACTCCTGGGCAACAAAGGAGCCAAAACTATGCCCCAAAATAATGACAGGCAGGTGCGGGTATTTCTTTTTGAGATGGCAGGTAACAGCATAGGCATCTTCTGTAATACCATTAAAACCGTCTTTGCCAATATGCCCTAAGGCGTTTAAATGATGGGCTGTTTTGCCATGTCCGCGGTGGTCCTGGGCATAAACAATAAAACCATGTTCATTAAGAAAGGAGGCAAAATGAGCGTATCTTTTAGCATGTTCTGCCATACCATGAAAAATTTGGATAATGCCTTTGGGCTCTGTGACTTTATCCCAAATATAGGTGAAAATCTTTGTCTTATTTTTAGAATCTACCATACTTCTGATCCCCCATCTAAGGCTATAGTGTTTATATACAGAGATAATGACTAAATATTTAATCGTTAAGAATATCAGATAGAGAAAGAATCTATAAACTTGAATGATTCATCCTCATAGAATTGTTTCTCTCAATGATTTCACATCACATACGATTAAAAATAACTAAAATTTAGGAATGTGAAATCTATATGATCATTATATCACTAATCAAAGCACTTTATTGAGGTTA
>JAQSYC010000287.1 GCA_029256345.1 Clostridia bacterium
TCTTTAACGATTCAAATTGGGTCAAAAATGCAATTAATAAATATGATTCCGAAAATAAAAATTAATAATTCAAACCTATCATTGTAATTATAATATAAGACAGTGAAGACTTCCCTACTCAAGGGCATCTAGGGTGGAAAAATGAAGCTAGAATTCAAAAGAGATATTGTGATGTGATTTTCAAGTCACATTGGATGCAGTAGAATGAGGGATACACAGACATGGCGGTATAATCCATTCAAGCTATCGAAAAACAACTATCTTTTTTCTTAGTGCTGACAGTGTTCAGAATGCTAAGGGAACTGGTATAACTGTGTTATACTGTAATTCAATAAAAAGCATTAGAAAAGAGAGTAACTGCCCTGTCCTCACGGTCAAAAGCTGATGCAAAGTCCAGATGGTATAGCAGTTACTAATCCATATCTGTAAAATCTTGAAGAAGTTGATTCCATTTACTGAAAGGAATCAAAGCCTAACATATGTACAAACCAACAGCGATTATTTTCAGATTCAAATCTTAAATTCCTTGAAAGATACTCACATTATTTACTACAATTGTTGGAGTTATCTTTTCCAATCCATTCAAGGGTCGGCATAGTTCTACCTCCTGCTATTTACATTTTATCGTATAAATTCTAAAATATCATCAACACTACAGTTGAGCACATTGCAGATTTTCTCAATGCTATCAAGTGAAACGTATTTGTCCCTCTTAAGACGTGTGATTATATTTGCACTAAACCCAGCCTTTTCAGCGAGTTCAGTATTAGTCATCTTCTTATCTATCAGCAGCTTAAACAGCTTATTATAACAGACAGCCATTTTTGCTAACCTCCCATAATTAATCATATTATTTAATATTATATCACGATTACGTGAATTATTAAACAAATTGATGAGTACACGTTCAAGAAATACACATAAAAATCAACTATGCTAAATCCCGGCAAATCTTGAAATATTTCTATTTTGTATAGTATGGTTGCTTATCGTTTAATAAATATGAACACCAAATAAAAACATCAAACGCTTCTTAAATACCTTGAAGTTAACTTGTTTTGGGCATTTCTTTGGTTTCCATGTTTAAGGTCTCAAAATAAGCACTTAAACTTTGTTCTATTTTTTTAAGTCTTATAAATATTTAATCTATGTTAGAGTGAGCATTTTCATCTATCTATGTAAACAAACACACACACCCCCTATACCTTTACGCAAAATATCCTCTGAATTAAAAAATCCCTCACACCGTAGTTTGAGGGAACATATAACACACTTCAATATTTTGTTAAAATCCTTCAAAGCATTTGTTTAAAAAATGCAACTATCTTCACGTATGTTATGATAGAACGATTTTAGTAAACTGAATAAATATGATAATATTATATACCATGTTAAGAAGTCTTAGATCTTCTTTACTTATGATTTATTAAAAATGCAACTACACTTGCACTTATAGTTACAAATATAAGTACTGAAGCTATTATGATCGTTATTTTTTTCCTTTCAACATCCTTAAGCCTTTCTTCATCACTTTTCTTTTTCTTTGGTATTTTACTTGATATATAAACCTCTAAAAATATGCATATACAAAAACCTAAAAAATATAGATTAGACCCTTTAGTGTGTGGATGCTTCATTTCATTTACTAACATAATCACTACAAATACAAATGACATAATAGCAAATGCTTCACTCAAATGAGTTAAAATTTTTCTCTTTTGTTCTTTGCTTTTACCTTCTAAAAATCTACTTACAAATGCTTTTTCGCTTAAGTTTATCTTGTATGACATTATCATTATGAGCATACCGCCAGCAAGAACTAACAGAATGCATCCAGAAGGAACTGTCCAGTTGTCATAGCCCATATATAATATTATTAAAAGAAATAAAGCAAAAAAGATAGCTATTATAGCCGATTTCATTGCTTTCAAAAGTGCTATATTTTCCCTCCCATCTTTTTTCTTATTAAAAATATTAACGATAGAATAAAAACCAAACATATAGAAAGCTATCATACCTATAAATCCAATAAGTTGAATGTTAGTCATCATCCTCTTCCTCCTCTATTAATTGAAATACTTCATCTACAGTTTTTCCAAAATAATTTGCTATCTTAAAGCTAAGTTTTAAAGAAGGATTATAAGTACCTCTTTCAATCTCTAGTATGGTACCTCTGGAAACATCTAAAGCTTTAGCTAATTCTTCTTGTGTTATCTCCATCTCAGCTCTTAACACTTTTATTCTAGTCTTAAATATCTTCTGCTTTTCACCCAAATAAAATCCACCTTTCAGATATTATAAAGATATTGTATCGTATTAAATACAAAAAGTAAAATATATAATACATTTTGTTATATAAATTTATCAAACTGAAAAAAGTTAAAATATGTAAGTAAAATTATAATTTTAAATCGCATCAAAGTTTATTTTGCGTAATTATGAACCCCCGGGGTTCAAAAATTCCCTCAAACCGCAGTCTGAGGGAACATAAAACACACTTCAATATTTGCTTAAAATCCTCTAAATCCTTTGATATCAGCCTATTTCTTCTCTATCTTCACCACACACTCGAGGTGCCCTGTCTGCGGAAACATATCCATACCCTTAACCTTCTCAACCTTATACCCACTATCTATAAGCTTTCTAAGGTCTACCATCAAAGTCTTAGGATTACAGGAAACATATACTATTTCCTTAGCGTTAAACTTTATTACATAGTCTAAAGCTTTTGGGTGTACACCTGGTCTTGGTGGATCTAATATTATTACATCTGGTTTATCGTGAATTTCTTGTATTACTTTAGCTACATCTCCAGCTATAAAAGTACAGTTATCTAAATTATTTAGCTCAGCATTTTCGTTAGCTGCTTTTACTGCTTCTTCTATAAGCTCAATGCCCATAACTTTTTTAGCCTTTTTAGATGCTGCTATTTGACCAATGGTACCTGTACCACAGTAAAGATCAAAAATCACCTTTGAATCAAGTTTACCTACAAAGTCCATGACTAT
>JAQSYC010000288.1 GCA_029256345.1 Clostridia bacterium
ACTTCCAGATTTTTGAGTACTTTGTCGCTCTCACTTGCCATACAGCCTGTACCACCACAGACTAAAATATTTGTACGCATTTTTTCCATGTGTTCTTTTGCCTCCTTTTAGTCTCTTTTATTGTAGCTATCCTCTATACCCTCTCAAAATCCACTTTAAGAACCATACTTTTAACCGGATGTCCTCCTTTGATATGGCTTTCTACAATTTCATGAACTCTTTCCTTTTTTACATTGCCATAAATCACAGGTTTTTCTCCTTTTATCATCACTTCTACTACTGGTTCTGAATGACAATAACCCATGCAGCCTACAGGAATAACTTTGATATTGTCTAGATTTTGTTTGGATAACTCCTCCATAAAGGCCTGAAGCGTTTCTCTTGAACCGGCTGATATTCCACAAGTCGCCATCCCTATAAGGATTTCTGTTTGATCTGTCACGATCTCCGGGCTGCTCCTGAGTTTAACCCGATCTTTATAGGTTTCTTTTATCTGTCTAAGTTCTTCTAAAGATTTTATTGGCATTGGTTTACCTCCTATTTTACTTTCTGTACTCATTTAAAATGTTATCAATATCTTCTTCTTTTACCCGTCCATAAATCTTATCATCTACCATCACAACCGGAGCCAATCCGCATGCACCTACACATCTTATATCTTTTAATGCAAAAAGACCGTCTTCTGTTACTCCATTAGACTCTATTCCTAACTTCTCTTTAATAGCTTCCAAAATCTTGTTGGCTCCTCTTACATAACAAGCTGTTCCCATGCAGCAGCTTATGGTGTGCTTCCCCCCTGGCTGTGTTGAAAAATAAGAATAAAAACTCACTACCCCATAAACCTCTGCTCCGGGCATTCCAAGTTTTCTAGCTACAAACAGCTGTACATCTCTTGGAATATACCCAAAGATATGCTGTGCTTTATGAAGTATTGCTATGAGTTCTCCTTTTGTTGTCTTCATCCCATCAATAAATTGCTCCAGCTCATCAAACTTTTCTTTTGGCAGCTCTTCATTTTCTGGTTTTACTACACCTATCTCCCGAGGCCTTGTCATACTTTCACGCCCTTTCTACTTTTAATCTCAAATTCAGTTACATTATTACCCAAAACTTCTTTTTTAATTACTTTTAATACGCATATTCTGTTATACTAAAAATAAAAATAAGGAGAATCACTATGTTTGATTTCAAATTCAATTGGGATCCATCTATTGAAACAGGTATTGATAGGATTGATGCACAGCATAGAGAACTTTTTAGAATTGGTAGAAGCATTGAGCAAATACTCTTGACTGATTTTGTTGAGGTTGATAACGCACACTTATTAACTATTATTGTTGAACTTAGAAATTATATAACTTATCACTTTTATGAAGAAGAATGTTTTATGCAGCAGATTAACTACCCAGACTTTGCCTCTCATAAATTCTATCATGATGCTTTAATCAAGGAGATTAATGAGATTGACTGTGATAACCTTCATGATTCACTTAGTGCTCTCAAGGATTTACTTAGTAGCTGGGTACTTGGACACATTCTTATTGCTGATCACGCTATTAAAACCTTTTTAAAACTATAAAAAAACATAAAACGCCTCCAATTCAGTATAAATATCTGATTGGAGGTATTTTATGTTTTACGACAATATATTTTCACAATTTTATAATTTTGGTAGAATATTGCTCATTTGGATGACTTATGTTAAAATTACACTATTGCAAATAGTTAAACTTTTAACTTTTTAATGAAAATTTTCGGAAACTGTATTATAGGGTGTAAATAATTAAACGGGGAGCAAGAATTATGAAAAATGGTGAATGGGAAAAATATAAGTATCTAATAGTAATAGTCATCTTTATCCTTGTATTTAGCAGTTATACGACTCAAACTTTTTCAAAAGAAACCGCTGTGAATCATTCGTTGGTATTCCTCTCCTACCATGGTGTAAACCCGTGGACTACGGAGTTTAAAATAAACAACTCAACTTTATCTCACATAGAATTCTTATACCCGGGCACCAGGCAGTTTTATTCCATACCCAAGACTTACACCTGGGCTATCATCCTGATTTTGATCATAATCATTATCGTTCTTATTTTTGTAAACTATAGGCGTAAAGTCATGCAAAAAGCCTTGCAAGAAAGCGACGAGCTCTTAAGAACAGTTATTAATTCTCTTCATGATATCATTTGCTTTAAAGACGCTGACGGACGCTGGATAGAGACCAATGATGCAATGCTTCGCCTCTACAAAACCGACCGAACAATCATTGGCAAAACTGATGATGAACTAAGCAAACTAATGCCGGAGTTTGAAAACCAGTTTAATTTTTGTGTAGCAACAGATAAAGCTGCTTGGAAAACAAGAACTTTTTCAAAAGTTGAAGAAGTTTTTACTCAACATGAAGAAATTAAAATATATGATGTCGTAAAAATACCTTTGTTTAACGACGATGGCAGTAAAAAAGGCTTAGTAGCTTTGGGTCATGATATTACAGAGCAAAAAAAGGGGGAAGCCTTAAGAAAAAAATCCGAAGAAAATGATCAATTGATTAATGAACTTATCCATTATGAAAAAATTAGAACAGATTTTTTCGCCAATTTATCCCACGAATTCAAAACACCCTTAAATCTTATTTTTAGTGCACTTCAAATGATTGAATTATTAGAGAAAGACCGCAATACCACTTCCTCCTCTTATAAAGTACTGAACTACACAAGTATCATGAAGCAAAATTGCTTTAGGCTTTTAAGAATAGTCAACAATCTGATTGATATTACAAAAATTGATGCAGGTTATCTGCAATTACAGCTAAAAAATGAAAATATTGTATCTATTGTTGAGGAAATATCTTTATCGGTTAAGGATTATATAGAGAATCGTGGGATCAGCCTTATATTTGATACGGATATCGAAGAAAAGATAGTGGCCTGTGACTCCGATAAAATCGAAAGAATCATTTTAAATCTTTTATCAAATGCTATAAAATTTACTAAA
>JAQSYC010000289.1 GCA_029256345.1 Clostridia bacterium
ACCATGGTAGGGGTTGGACCAAACAGAGATCAAAATATAGTTATAGCATAAAAATCGTTTAGAAGCGGCAGGTCTTTGTATCTGCCGCTTTATTAATGTTTTCAGGTTGTTTTTTATAGAAGAAACTTGAATTTATCTTTTACTAGCTGTAAAATCATATTATAATACAAGCTATAAAAGCAGTAGGCTTTAAAAAAATATCAATAAGATTTAAAATAAGGAGTGTGGAGCAATATGATTTCAGAAGAAATGATTAAAGTACAGGAGCAGACTACAAGAAGATTTATCACAAAAGTGTATGCGTGGATGATGTTAGCTCTTATTATTACAGGACTATCAGCATTGTGGGTAGTAAGCAGCCCGCTTTTACTGAATCTCATATTTGGCGGTAGATATGTACTGGTTGGATTGCTTTTAATGGAATTTGCGCTTGTTGTTTATCTCAGTAGAAAAATATTTGAGATGCCTTCAGCAATGGCAAAGATTTGGTTCATTATTTATGCCGTTTTAAATGGGATAACGTTGTCCTCGTTATTGCTGATGTATAATGTAGCAACGGTAGGATTTGCCTTCTTAATAACGGCCACTTTATTTGGCATAATGAGCTTATACGGTTATTTTACCAAAACAGATTTAACAGCTATAGGAAATTTGTTTATAATGGGGATAATAGGTGTGTTTGCAGTGACAGTATTTAATATTTTTTATCAAAGCACTGGACTTAGCCTGGTACTCACTTATATAGGAGTATTTTTGTTTATAGGACTTATAGGTTATGATACACAAAGGATTAAAAGTTTAAGTTATAGTTCTGAAAAAGGAATACAAGCTAATGGAAGCATTATGGGAGCGATGATGCTTTATTTAGATTTTATTAACTTATTTATTCGTCTGGTAAGATTGTTAGGCAGAAGATAATAAAATAAAACAATTGTTTTCATATCCTTAAAAAAGGCATGTAGGGAAATTCACCTATGTGCCTTTTTCTTACAATTTGATAACAATTGTTTTGTAAATTTAAAAATATGATATACTATATCCGTTGGGAGGACTGTCGATGATAAAGAAAATAATACTAGGACTAATGGCGCTTATTTTAGTTGCGGTAGCCATTTATAAATGGATGCCGGTAGGTGAAAAAGTGAATCCATTGGTTTATTTCGATGAATTTAAAGGTAATGCAAATAACTTGGTCTATGAAGATTTGAGGATTCCTTTACAGGAACCTGTAATGATGATAGAGGACAGTATTTATGTAACTTACGACTTTGCGAAAGAGTACATCAGTGACACCATATTTTATGACAGTGATGAAAAGGTTTTAACAATTACCAATGCCAGAGAAATGCTCAGAATGTATCCAGATGCTGATACAGGGCGGTTGAATTTTGAAGAGATTTCTGTGGAAGAGCCTATAAAAGAATTAAACGGACAGCTCTATATTCCGGCCAAACTCCTTGGTGAAAGATATGGGGTAGAAATCAAAAAAAGTAAAAACAGCGGGCTATTTACCGCAGATAATTTGGCGGTAGCTAAAAGCAGTGCCATTTTAAAAAGAAGTTCCAGTCTAAGAACACATCCACAGAAGCGATCTATTGTTCTTGAGGAACTTAAAAAAGGCGAACAGGTTATCATATATAAAGAAGAATCAGATTTTATCAGGGTCAGAAGTGAGACTGGGATCGTTGGTTTTATCCCAAAGGGAGATATAAAGGATGTGCAGCAAATTAAGGCAGAGCCTTTAGAAGAAAAACAGGCACTGCCTATTCCAGTGCCTCTTAACGAGAAAGTAAAACTGGTATGGGATCAGATGGGCTCTAAAACAGTTGGCGACTGGACATCTAGTAAATATGCCAATATAGATCATGCCAATGTTATCTCACCTACCTGGTTTGAATTTGAGGACGAGTCGGGCAAACTCATTGACAGAGGGACAAAGCAATATGTTGCAGAGGCTAAACAAAAAAATCTGCAAGTGTGGCCCCTTATAAGTCATAACTTTACAACACCAGCGCTTACAAAGCAGATTTTGACCAGCACAGCCAAAAGACAGTATATGATAGACCAGATGATTGAGAAAGCTAAAGAGTATGGTTATGATGGCATCAATGTGGATATTGAAAATATTCAGCCGGACATCAGTGAGGTATGGGTACAGTTCATGAGAGAATTATATCCACAGCTTAAAGAAGTGGGGCTAGTGGTTTCTGTTGATGTCTATATGCCTTCTAATTGGTCTGGTCATTATGAGAGAGAAAAAATAGCTCAGGTATGTGACTATTTTATTGTCATGGCGTATGATCAGCACTGGTCAGGATCAGAAACAGCTGGATCAGTATCAGAGCTTCCTTGGGTTGAAGATGGGATTCAAAAAAATCTTGAAGAGGTTCCAAAAGAAAAGCTGGTATTAGGCATTCCTTTTTATACCCGCATATGGGAAGAAAGAGAAGAAGGCTTAAAGGCAACAGCTTATGGGATGAAACCTGCGCAGGATATGATTAACAGATGGGAAGCAACGCCTGTTTTAGATGAAAACAGCGGACAAAATTATGTTGAAGTGGAAAGAAACAGTACAGTTTATAAAGTGTGGATAGAAGATAGTATGTCCATACAGAAAAGGATAGATTTAATCAGTCAATACGATCTGGCAGGATATGGTGCCTGGAAGCTGGGGTTAGAGACGCCCAATATATGGCAGGAATTAGAGGCTGTAAAATAAATCATTGGGATGAACATGAAAGAAGGTAAACAGATGATAAAAGATACACGATATGACGAGATGATGTATAAGCGGTGTGGAGCAAGCGGGCTGATGCTGCCAGCTATTTCCTTAGGAATATGGCACAATTTTGGAGACAGAGACCAGTATACAAATTGTAAAGAAATGATATTCACAGCATTTAATTCAGGGATTACCCATTTTGATGCAGCCAATAATTATGGACCACCTCCAGGCAGCGCA
>JAQSYC010000290.1 GCA_029256345.1 Clostridia bacterium
TATTGGATGTACTGTCGAAAATCAAATATTAGCCGATTATAGGCTTCCATTATTTTTATCCTATCCGATAAAGCGGCGTTTTATTGCCTGCGCACCGCTTTTAGAAGCGATAGATTTAACATCATATCTTCATGGAGTAGACCATGTTACAGTTGGAGGTGAAACGGGGAGAGAGGCTCGTGAATGTGATTATGATTGGGTACTTAATATCCGTGAACAATGCGTAAAAGCAAATGTAACATTTTGGTTCAAAAATACAGGCTCACTTTTTAAACATGACGGAGTAGTGGAAAAAGTAAATCCATTTAAGCAAACCAGTATGGCGAAAGAGCTTGGTATAAATATATCAGACGGAAAAAGGTTGTTTTGACAGGATCGGAATAGTATAAAACATTATTGCCTATTTTGTTTGATTAATGTTCTGAACCAGTCCAATGAGTATTGGGCGCAGTGCACCTCATTGGCCTAATGAGAATATAGTAGGCATGCCTAACATTTTAAAATTAAAATTAAGAAAATTCAGAGATACCTCGATGATAAACCTTGGTGCCTCTGTTTTCATATAAAACCGAAAACAACTTAATAAATCCCATCGGGTAAACAATCAAGAGGTTATGTTCTTCGTTACTGAAAAACATAGCCTCTTTTTTTATACCAAAAGTCAATACCACCCGTAAAACGGGTGGCTTGTGTTAGCCCTATAAGGGCTTGTTACCGGCCAGCGCCTAAAGACGCTGGCTTTCACTTTGTTCAAGCTACTATTGCCATTGCCTCTTTTGCCACCCCTGAAGGGACGAACGTACTACTTGCTACCCCTTAAAGGGGTCTTCATATTCTTTCACACTTAATTTATCTATCATAATATCGTGCTTTTCCTGCTCCTAGATGTACTTTCTAATAGTTGCTTCATTAAGACCTACTGTACTGACATAGAATCCCTCTGCCCAAAAGTGTCTATTTCCAAACTTATACTTTAAGTTTGCATGCTTGTCAAATATCATCAACGCACTTTTACCTTTTAAATAACCCATAAAAGTTTTGTACTTGCATAGTTGTATCAATATTTCTCTAATACTCTGTTTGTATTGATTATATATCACCTTTCGTCTATACTTTGGAGTAAACACGATATGATATTTACACATCCATTTTGTGTGAGCTAAACTATTTTCTTTATTTGCCATTAAAATCACCTTTCCTTTCGTTAATATAGTAGCTTGAACAACTCTATTTTAACGGAAAGGTGATTTTTTTGTATAACTTCTGCCGCGCACCCGCATAGCGGGTGGTTTATTATTTCGCATGTCTCCGTTTCTCTGATGAGAAACTCCTACATACTCAACAGGCTAAAGCTCATAAATCAGAAAGAGAGGTTAACAAACGATGTCAAAATATTTTATGTACGGTACAGAGCTACAGGAGCTTGAACAGCTAATGATGCTTGTACCAAATTTTATGCCAAGCGTGTACGGACTTTCAACTTTCAATACTATATAATCAGTATTATGGGACAGCTGTAAAATAAAATTATATAAAGAAATATGCCCTAGCATTTTAGGTGTTAGGGCTATTTTTATGTCCTTTTTTAAGTAACGGCGGAAAAGCCGGGAGTAACAGAAATGTTATACCCGGCTTTTTTTCTGCCCATTTTCAGGAGGAAGAATGAAAAAGCCAACACACGCTTTACAGATCAAGTGCCGCTCTCCTCCATTTCTGATTTTGAAACAAACCCATTAAAAAAATCAGAAACGGAGGAAATGCCATATGGCAGGGAAAAGAAAAGTACCAAATTATAGAAAGATGTATCCAGCGGCAAGTGAAGAAGTAATAACCGTTTTAAGGCAGAGCGAAAGAAAGATGCAGTATCAGGAATATGATCTCAAAGTAGAGCGGTTTGCAGTAAATGAGGAAAAACAGAAAGTCTTTTTTATACCGGGAAGGGAAGATTCATTGGAACGGATGGAAGATGAGGATGTCCAGTTCGGGGATGAAAACACCAATGTGGAGGAAGCAGCAATAACAGCTATTATGCTTGAAAAACTTCTTGCAGGTGCAGAACAAAGCCCATGAGAGAGGATACAATAAAAACTGCATACCTCACAATGTGGAATAAGCTTGCAAGCAACCACACCTTCATACTGAATCCCATGCTCGACTCCCTAAAAAACATGAGAGTAAGGTAACAAAATATGGTGCTGCAAATAATGCTTTTGTGGTGGCGTCAAGTTTAGTATTGAAAGGAGAAAAATGTAATAATATATTAATAATTCTAGATGGGGATAAGTATGTAACCAAGGAAGAAAAGGAAAAAGCGATTAAAAAAATATTATCAGGAACTGAGAGAGAGCATGATGATAGAGTATTAGATGCGGTTTCTGTTATTAAAGAGTTTGCTTTACCAGATGGAATATCACCAGAAGAATTTATTTATGGTATGCTTTTGGAAATGGAGGAGAATAGCGAACTTGTAAGAACTGCTAAAAAATTAAAAGCAGTGTCAAATACTCACCAATGGCTTGATAGATTAGTAGAAAGGATGGGACATAGTGAAGAATTAGTGCTTAATGATATAATTGGTATAGTAGCTGAAAATAGTAGATGGGAGAACTACATTCAGGCAGTGCATCAATGGATGAAAAATAAGAGAGAAGAATTGAAATTATAAGGGATGGAGCTATTGACTCGATTTACTAATCGGAAATAATTAAAGAGATTAGGGCAACCAAGAGTTGTTGCTTAATTGAACGGAAAATCTTGCAATAATGGTTTGTTTAAGACTGTTATAGGTCGCATTCTTGAGTAGCCAAAGAGGTAACATGCTACTTATTAACGAATATATGATTTGGGAAGGGAAGATTAACAGTGAAGGTTCGGGTTTTTGATTGTTTAATTGATAGTTATTTTAAATCAGAGGTGTACGCAAAAATCAATACTGGTTGGTACGAAAAACAATTGGTACATGTTCCGTCAGAGAATGGCGGGTATATAAAGTTTTTTGATTATTTGGATAAAAGCAGGGGAGAGATGCTGCCAAAAGTTAATATAAATACGATAATATCGGACATCCCAAAGGAATGGATTAGTCAGAAATCAGAATGTGTAGATAAGCAAATAAAAGGTTTTGAAAGACTATTAAACAAGGATGTTCGCTTTTTTGAATATATAGGGTATTCGTGGCTGTATGAAAACAGGTCTATCTTGGTTGAATTGCTGAATGGTAATTCTATACCTTTCAAAGGGAGCATTTTTGAAAACAGAGAAGTTGCTTCCGAGATAAAAGGATGGACATATGTTGAAACGAAAGAAGATGCCTATCACTTATTGGAAAATGTCTGCTACTTTCATGATTCAGTTCTTAAAACAGCACATTATACGAGTGGTGCTTATGTAAATCCTGATCATTCAATGTATCCTGTGGCTGACGTTCGGAAAGTGGCTATGTGCTTTGATAGCCAATGTTGTGATTCAATTGAAATGGTATTTGAAGGTGTAACTGCGTTTAATTTACGGCCTGCCGGAGATAACTACATGGCAGATATTTCAGATGCATCTCTTATTGTAAAGGATGCGTCTGTATTCTTTTGTGATGATAGCATTGAAGAGTGGGATGAAAATTATGAAGGCACTTGGATATCGGCCTATAGTTTGCGCTGGCGATTTGTGCAGTAGCCTGTGTCTTTACAGAAACTAGTCTTCCACCAAGACCACAACGTGCTATGACGACATCATTTTTTTATACTCAACAAAGCATTCTAAATGTAAGCACATAAACGAAAAGTGAGATGGAAAGATTGTATGTTATCCTTTGAGCCATAATATAA
>JAQSYC010000291.1 GCA_029256345.1 Clostridia bacterium
TATGAAAAACAGCTGTTTTTTGTGCAGGATGCTTCTCATGAGATGCGGACACCCCTTGCCATTATCAAAGGGCAAATAGAGCTTTTGGCTTGCCATACAAATGATAGTGTAGAAGAGCATCTGGAGGGTTTATCCAATATCATAAAGGAAGTAAGAAGCCTTGAAAAACTAAATAGAGACCTCTTTACCTTGTCAAAGGAAGAGGGCGGGGCAGAATCGGAGCTAGAGACATTCTCATTAAATAATTTTTTAGAAGAGATTCAGGAGTTTTATTTAGATTTGGCGGAGGTCAAACAAAGAAAATTCACCATACAAAAAGCAGTACCAGACAGGGAGGTGACTTGGGATAGGCTTAAAGTTAAAAGATGCCTGACTATTTTGCTAGAGAATGCCTTTAAGTATACCCATACAAATGATGACATAAAACTTATAGCTGACAATGAAGGTAAAAGTGTCATCATACAGGTCATAGACAGTGGCATAGGCATTAAAGAAGAAGAAAAAAGCCGTATTTTTGATAGGTTTTTTAGAAGCAATGAAGTGAGAGGCAGTGGTATTGAAGGCAGCGGCATTGGACTAAGCTTATTAAAAGCCCTTGCATACAGCATGAAGATCAAGGTGGATTTTAAATCTCAATATGGTACGGGCAGTGAGTTTACTTTAACCCTTCCTGAAAAAATGAAGAACTAGTATTTCCAGAGATGCCTTCTGTCAAGTAGACAGAGGGATCATCATCCATAGGAGATAGCTAGTTCTTTTTTAATATGGGTTGGAGGGAATGATATGGCGATGGTCTTAGCTTTTTGAAAGAGGCAGTTCCAAGGCAAAGGTAGTGTTTTTGTTCAAAATACTTGTAACGGAAATCTCACCTCCATGCTGATTTACAATGGCTTTAGCAATAGAAAGGCCTAACCCATACCCACCGGCTGCTCTGGACCTTGCCTTGTCAACGCGGTAAAATCGATTAAAGATTTTAGATAAATCCTCTACGGGAATACCTTCACCGCTGTTTGTAACGGATAGGGTAACTGCATTGTGACGTTTTTTTAAAGCGATAGCGATGCTACCGTGTTTGCCCGTATATTTTGCAGCATTATCTAGAAGGATCATGATGACTTGTTTAATCTGCTCACTGCTTCCAAATAAAATAATATCAGGGTCAATAGTGTAGTCGAGAGAAATATGATGTTCAAAGATGACAGCTTCCATTGTCAAAATAATATGAAGGACCGCCTCACTTAAGTTAAAGTCAGAAAAGACCATCTGTGCTTCGGAATAATCTACTTGTGCTAAATACAACAAATCATTGGTAAGCTTACTCATTCTTTCGGCTTCATTTTTGATGTAATAAAGCCATTTGGATTCGCTGCCAATAGTACTGTCACCATTGGATAAAAGGACATCCACATTGGTATTGATTACCGCCAGAGGGGTCTTGAGCTCGTGAGAAGCATCGGCAATAAATTGTTTTTGTTTGTCAAAGGCATCTTGAATCGGTTGGATGGCTTTATTGGCAAAGATTTTGCTGATAACGAAGATAAAGATGAGCATGACCAGTGCCACAATCAAAAAGGTATAGATAAGGTTTGTAAGGATACCTTGCTGCGCAGAGATATCTAAAAACACTATTTTATAATGCTCAGAATAAGGCCGTATCATAAAGGTCCAATGGGTATCCTCTGATTTGAAGGTTCCTGTAGTGGACTGCTTAGAAAGTGCTGTATTTTTAGCAGTTTTATAAAAGTCTTCATCCATATCAAATATAGAAGTGGTATCCAGAATGTTGCCGCTGCTGTCTATTATTAAAGAAAATGAGACAGTTCGTCTAGGGGCTGAGTCTGTATCAGAAACAGGCAGTGGCGGTGTATCATTGGGGTGAGGGGATAGCTTTTGTAGGCCATCCATCATCTTGGGGCTCATATCTAATATGCGGTATAATTCTCTGTTGATATCATTATGAACATTATTATAGGTCATCAAATAGATGGAGACAAAAGCAATCATCATCATAATAGAGATAGTTACCAGGTTAAGTATGAGGAATTTATTTCTAAGCTTTTTGAACATCTAACTTTGCACCTCCAAAATATATCCTACCCCCCGGACGGTATTGATACCTACTTTAGAATGAAGAAAGGTCAGTTTTTTCCTTAAGAAAGAGATATACACTTCCACATGATTGTGTTCAACTTCTGCATCAAAACCCCATAACTTTTCAATAATGGATTCTTTTGAAGTAGCAGTGTTTTTTCTCAGTATAAGAAATTCTAAGAGTTCACTTTCCTTTAGAGTAATTTTAACATCTTTGGAGTCCGTACAGAGTTTGAGGGTTGAAGTATTCAGCTCAATATCTCCAAACTTCAAAGTATTATCCGGTAAAACTTCTCCTTTTCTTCTGGACATAGCACGAATCCTTGCTAAGAGTTCTTCTGTTGCAAAAGGTTTAGCAAGATAATCGTCTGCACCGCTGTCAAGTCCAATCACCTTATCAGAGATTTCACCCTTAGCAGTAAGCAGTATAACTGGTGTTGCAATTCCTTCTTTACGAATGGCCTTAAGTAAGCTGATACCGTCCATTTTAGGCAGCATAATATCCAAGAGAATAAGGTCGTAAATATTACTTAAGGCATTATCGAGTCCAGCTTCTCCGTCATATGAGGCATCTACTGTATAATTATTTTTCCTTAAAATCTGAACTAAGGCTTCAGCTAAATGAATTTCATCTTCAACTATTAATAACCGCATAGCATAACCTCCATTTTATGAGCTTTTTTTATGATTATAGCATAACACCCTTAAAGTAACCTTAAACATGAGAAATTTATAAAGGATTAGTTCCATGTTAAATATTTAAGGTTGCTTTAAGGTTGAGTCTGTAAAATGAAATCAAGTTAGCAGCCAGATAAGCCGCTAAAAGTTTTTAGAAAGTCGATGAGAGCAGCAATATTTACTACGATACAAGAGATAATCACCTGATAAGAAGTTCACTGGCCAAGCCTAAATACAAGGAGAAATTACGCCTTAGGGCATATGGGGTTCCGGAAGAGAATCAAAAGGTATACGTAGAAATCAAAAAGAAGGTTTGTGGACTGGTTAACAAAAGAAGAACAACACTGAGATTAGATGAGGCCTATGATTTTTTGAGTTCTGGAGAAAAACCAGAGCTTAAGCCTTATATGAATAAGCAGGTTTTGAATGAAATCGAGTACTTTTTAGACCGATATGAACTGGAACCTAAGCTTTATCTGGCGTATGACAGACATGCCATGTTCAGCAAAACATGCAGAGATTTGAGAATAACCTTTGATACCAACATCAGAACAAGAAG
>JAQSYC010000292.1 GCA_029256345.1 Clostridia bacterium
GGGATTGAAATCCTTTATCAGAGCTATTATCTCATCAGTATGATCCGCATCTAACTGCGCTGTTCGGATTTTTGTACGACCGCCGTCTAATTTTTCTTTTAAAGCATCACATTTTGATAAAGTACGACTTGCTATACAAATCTCTTCAAAGATTTCTGAGTTTTGACAGCATTTATGAACAACAACACTGGCAACACCACCGGCACCAATAATTAAAGCTTTTCCCATATCATTACCTCCACTTTTTATTCATTTAACAAGAGTAATTATAAATAAAATGACTCATGTAATCAAGTAATTTATTTATCCAATAAATAATCCATCAATATCTCCAAAAAAGCTACTGGAAATGACTTCTTTATACATACTTCACCTAAGTTTAGAGGGGGTACACCCAAAAGATTCTTTAAACATGCGGTTGAAGACCTTGTAATTGGTAAAACCATGTCGCTCTTGAATACTTGTGATGCTGTCATCACTATCAAGAATGTCTCTATGAATATGAGTAAGCCTGACTAAGTTAACATATTCCATAAAAGTGAAGCCGGTGTATTTCTTAAAAGAACGACAGAAATATTCGGGATTCAAGGCTACTAAAGATGCCGCTTTTTTTAGACTCACGGGCTCCATATAATTTTGTTCAACGTAATCAATGACTTCCTTTAGCCGCGATAGATGCTTCGCGGCTTTATTTTTTTCAATAAGGTTTTGTCTGGTGGCATACTGCCTGTAGAGGGTATGGAGAAAGAGATGAAGGTTGCTGGTAAAAAGGAGCTGATAACCATCTTCACCTTGTTCATAAAGCATTTTCATTGCAAGGAGGTAGTGAATCATCTTTTGAAATTCGGAGTCCTTACTGAGCTGATTTTGAGGGAAATACTCTCTAAAGCGTATCGTCTTGTACTCAGGAATGGAATGGTTAAGGAGTTCGTAAGGGATCTGAAGCAATAGAACTTCGACGTTACCAGGGCTTCGGGTCAAATGTATATCACCGGAATTGACCACAAATAACTCATTGGTATTCAGGGTGTATTTTTCATCATTACGAACGATATGCGTGGTACCTTGTAAAATATAGAGAACTTCCAAGTGGTTATGCCAGTGACTAGGAATCAGCTGATTATAAGATTTGTAAATATCAAAATAAACAGGAAGTCTGATATTAGAGGTAATGATTTCATGGTTTGCCATAGATTTTAACAACCTTTCATATTGAGCCTAGGAAAAACGAAGTTGATTTATATTAAAAGTATCATAGATCAAGAAAAAGTCAATATCGACATAGTAAAAAGTCAGAAAGATGCTTGTTATGGATTTTAGCAAGTAATAAGATAAATAGAGAGTGATAACGAATCAAAACAAGGAGGATTTACGATGAATAAATGGCAAAGGGTACTCTTTCAACCTAATATACCTTTAGGGGAGAAGGGGGAGAGGGTCACAGCATCTAAAAAGCATAAAGAGCTGTCAAAGAACGCAGCTAAAGAAGGAATGGTTCTTCTGAAAAATGACCAGAATGTCCTGCCACTCCCTAAAGGCTCAAAAGTTGCTTTGTTTGGAAAAGGCAGTTTTGACTATGTGAAAGGTGGTGGCGGCAGCGGTGATGTAACCACTCCGTATACGACTAATCTGTACGAAGGAATGAAAAGTTTAAAGGAGCAAGTCAATATTTTTGAAGAGTTATCTGATTTTTATAGTGAAAACGTTAAGAACCAGTATGCAGGGGGCGCTGTACCAGGCATGACAATAGAGCCAGCTGTTCCAGAAGATTTGTTAAAGCGGGCTAGGAGCTATACGGATACGGCCATTATCACCATTTGTCGTTTTTCTGGAGAAGGATGGGACAGGAAAAGCGTTGTAGATACAAAAAATAAAAATCTCTGGGAGCATGAGGAGGCTCTGACAAAGAGATCTGGAGAGCTTTTTGAAGACGGTGACTTTTATCTGACCTATGCAGAGTCAGATATGGTAAGTAAGGTCAAAGCGCATTTCGCCAAGGTCATTGTTGTGATGAATGTTGGAGGTATGGTAGATACTGGCTGGTTTGTTAAAGAGACTAAGATCCAATCTGTCCTCATGGCATGGCAGGGGGGGATGGAAGGAGGATTGGCCGCAGCAGAGCTTCTTTGTGGTATGGGCAACCCTTCAGGTAAATTATCTGATACCTTTGCAAATAGATTGGAAGATTATCCATCAACTTATAATTTTCATGAATCTGAAGCTTATATAGAGTATACTGATGATATCTATGTGGGGTATCGCTATTTTGAGACTCATTCAGAGGCAGCTAATAAGGTCAATTATCCATTTGGTTTTGGCTTATCTTACACAAACTTTCAGTGGTCAGTGGTTTCGGCAAAAGAGCAAAAGGGCATCATCCAAGTTCAAATTCATGTAACCAATACAGGAGATATAGCAGGTAAAGAAGTCCTTCAAATCTATGGAGGAGCCCCACAAGGTCTTCTTGGAAAACCGATAAAAAGTTTAGTGGCTTTTAAGAAAACACGTTTACTCAAAGCGAGAGAAAGCCAGCTGCTGAGTCTTGAATTTTCAGTTGATGATATGGCGTCTTATGATGATCTGGGTAAAGTTCAAAAATCTGCTTATGTATTGGAAGCCGGAGAGTATGTGTTTTTTGTTGGAACGTCAGTACGCACGGCAGAAAAGATTGACCTCGTTTATTCGGTACCACAAAATAGGGTTGCTTTGCAGCTGAGTGAAAAAATAGCACCCACTTCATTGAAAGAAAGAAGACTGGCTGATGGCAGTTTTGAACAACTTCCATTAAAAGCAGGAAACGACCCAGATGCTTGTGGTCTTAAAAAAATGTCAGTAGAAATGACAGAAGGCTATACACCAGCAGTACGAGAAAGACAGAGCTATCAGCTTTGGAAAGAGCCCTTTAAGAAGGAAATTCGAACCTTTTATGAGGTAGC
>JAQSYC010000293.1 GCA_029256345.1 Clostridia bacterium
TCATTTAAATCTCCATTCCGCCGCTACCGCTTGCGGCACAAATAGTAATGAAAAATGGCGTGCGGTATCCACCATTAGGCAATACTTCTATCTAAGGAGAAGTTACACTACAAAGCACGGTAGGAGGAGTCGTAGATTACTTTCCGTTCAAAACAGTATTTAAATCAGTGTAAGTTCCATCTTTCAAGCACAAATAAGTGGCTCTTCGAGACCGAACACTAAGAATTGTTTTAACTCTAGTTGAATGTGTGATGGTTCAGTCAATGACTTTTCCCTTTTATGAAAGGAGATGTATGCTATGAAAGTTGTTTACCCTATTTGTTGTGGTGTCGATGTTCACAAAACATTTCTCGTTGCCACACTTATTAAAACCAGTCAAGGAATTCAACCTTCTTATACTAAGAAGCGTTTTTCAACCTTCAATAATTCTATCTTAGAATTCAAAGTGTGGCTTCTAGATAATGACTGCCATCATGTTTGTATGGAATCTACCGGAAAGTATTGGGTTCCTGTGTCTAATCTCTTAGAAGATTGCATCTCTGTTACCATCGCCAACCCCAAATGGGTTAAGGCTGTAAAAGGTAACAAGGATGATACAAAAGACTCCAAATGGATTGGCGATTTATTTCGTCTTGGACTCGTTCCAGGAAGTTTTATTCCAAAAAAAGACTTCCGTATTCTTCGTGAATATACTCGCTACCGCTCTAAGCTCACTTCTTGTAAATCTAGTGAAAAAAATCGCTTTCAGAATGCTTTTACCGTTTGTAATGTAGCCCTTGATGCTGTTGTTTCTGACATGTTTGGCAAATCTGCCTCTGCCATCACTGACTATCTTATTACTACTGATGATTTTGATTCTGAAAAGTGTATTTCTTTTCTAAAGCACTCTCTTAAAAAGAAAGCTTCTACTGTCATCGAATCCATCAAAGGATACCAAATGACAAAGTTCCAAAAGGAACGTATGATTATGGTTCGTTCCCATCTTCAATTCGTAGAAGAGTCCATTGATGAACTCGATAAACGATTAGGCAAAATGGTAACCCCTTATGAAAACACTATTTCTTTGCTTTGCACCATTCCCGGAGTGGACCGCAAATCCGCGATTACCATTATCTCCGAGATAGGCACAGATATGTCTCAATTTACTTCTTCTAAGCGTTTGTGCTGCTGGGCGGGCCTAACGCCGGGCAACAATGAGTCTGCTGGCAAGAAGAAATCTGTTCGGATTACGCGTGCTGGAATCTACCTTAAACCTGCATTAGTACAATGTGCTCATGCAGCCGTAAAATCCAACAAATCTTCTTACTACAAAAACAAATACGAACGTATTTACAAAAGAAGAGGTAAAAAAAGAGCTATCATTGCTATTGCAAGGATGATGCTTACAGCTATTTATCATATGCTTGCAAAGAACGAAGAATTTAATCCTTGTGATTTGTACAAAATCGACATGCCACAGGAACTCTTAGAAAAACAGAAGAAAAAAGCTGTTAAGCAAGCATTTAAGCTACTCATTTCTCAAGGATTAATCTCAGAATCAGCTCTAGACATGGTTCCTTCACTAACTTAAATTTTTTCAAGTTTTAAGGTACCTTTATTTAGTATATCCATTTTTTGGGGTGAGGCTCTTTTTTTCACACTATTATCACTCTTGTGCCACTGTTCTTATTATCTGTATATCCCTGTAATTTATGCATCTTTTACCAAATATCTTTTCAATCCTAAAAGACCAGAGGCCTATGTGCCCCTGGTCTTCTAAATAAGATTTATGAGTATGATTCTATTTTACCTTCAATGCACCTAATATCGTTGACTTGTTGTGAATCTCCAGCTGTCCATCGCTTAATGAAGCAATTTCTCCAATAGATAATGCACCTATCACCGGGTGACTCATTCTAAACTGAATATTGGTAAGTTCTTCTTCAAACCTTTCTTCCATAAACATAGCTCTTGATATACAGTTAAAGAGTAGCGGAATATACTCTTCAAAGGGATTTTTTGCACATTCCTCTGATACTTCTATTGAAGCTTCCAGCAATGTCTCTATATCTCCTTTAAGTACATAAACGTCCTTATGAAGCGGCACATTAGCCACACAGACTATTTCATTATTTGCATTAAGCATGATAGGATCTCTTACGATATCTGCACTCCCATGATGGACGATTCCAAAGGGATGCTCTTTGGCAAAAGAGAAAAAGTCCAGTATTGAAAGTGTTACGTTGCCAAATTCCTCAACAATATGTTTGTAAACTTCAAAGGCATTTTCAGAATCCAGCTCTGATAAGACGTTGTCCTCTGCCTTCGTTATGTAAAAAGGCCCAGCCAGCCTATTCCATCCATGTTTTACTGCAATCTGCATATCTGCCGGAATGATACTCACAATCAGTGCATCTTGATAAAGTCCTGTGTTATTGAAAATGCAGGGACGATGAACTAAATCATAGTAACCTGCCCCACCTCCTACGTACTTCACCTTATTGCCTAATTTATTGTAAACTGTATCTGTTAAATCCTTCATTTTACTGGATAACCCATCTACTAAAACTAAAGCGGCTGCATCTCCTAATGCCTCTAAATCAAGTTTGCAGCGCATGAGATATGGAAAAACGAGGGTTGTGTAGATAGGCTCAAGCTTCTGCACCAGAAATCCTAGGGATTCTTTTTTTCTTCCAACAAGCAGTGCAGGATAAATCCCTCCAAAAAACTTAATTTCCTTGCTATTTAAATAGTCCATCATTTCTTTTACATAGTCTGCTGACTGGTCTGCAGCAAAGATCATCCATTCTTCGGTTTCACCTATACTACTCTTGTCTATATAATTCTTAAATTCTTGCCATGACTTGAAGTACATTTTTTTCACCTCGTATAATATTTGATTAAATTCTACAAGATAATTCTAATTATTTCAATCTTTTATTATCTTTAGAAGTAAAAAAGGCAGACCCTAAAGGACTGCCGCTATGGTTATGAAGGATTAAATTTGTTAATGGCTTATTGGTACTATTAATTGATGCTATTTATTGATACTAATTCTTAGTACCGTTTCTTTTATAACTCATCATATCCATGAATATCTCTACACCAATAAGCGCAATCAGTGTGACGCTAAAAATCCCTTGCCAAAATGGAAGACCGGTAACAGCTGTATAAATAAAGCGCAAAAGCATAAGTGCTCCTAATGTCGCTATATATTTCAAAATATATTTCTTCATTAAACGACTCACTCTCCTTTTATAGTTCTGCCAGTGCTTCCTTTAAAATACTGATGCATTCATCCACATGTTCTTTCGTGATAACGAGTGGTGGTACAAAACGCACTACATTTTCCCCTGCACCTACTACCAGCATCCCTTTTTCAATACATTTGTTTACCACATCTTTTGGGCTGCTATTAAGGACTAATCCCTGCATAAGACCCATACCCCTTACTGCTGTGACTAGGCTAAATTCTTGTTTGATTTTGTAAAGCTCCTGCTCAAGATAACTGCCTACTTCTTTGACCTGTTCTAATAAATCTGTATTAATTAGCTCATTCAGTACGACCTTGGCTGCAGTAGTTGCTAAAGGATTGCCTCCAAAAGTGGCTGCATGATCTGCTGGCTCAAATACATCGGCCTTGCTGGTGCAGAGCATCGCTCCTATCGGAACACCGCCTCCCAAAGCTTTTGCAAGGGTCACCACATCAGGTTTAATATCAAAATTTTCAAAAGCAAACAATGTGCCTGTTCTTCCAATTCCTGTCTGTACCTCATCTACTATAAGAAGGGCATCATAGGCTTTACACAGCGCTTCAACTTCCTTGAGGTAAGCTTTGTTTCCAGGAACGATGCCCCCTTCTCCTTGAAGCACCTCTATCAGCACCGCACAAGTATCTGCGTCTATCAGAGCTTTTAAACTTTCAATGTCATTGTACTCTGCATGGCTAAAGCCGGGCATCATTGGTGTAAAGTTTTTTTGATATTTGGTTTGTCCAGTTGCTGACAAAGCCCCATAGGTTCTCCCATGGAAGGAGTGGTTCATCGTAATCACTTTTGTTTTGGTTTCTCTTAACCGCTTACCATATTTTTTGGCAAGCTTGAGTGCTGCCTCATTAGCCTCTGCTCCGCTGTTGCAGAAAAAAGCTTTATCAAAGATAGAATGCTCCACCAAAAGTTTGGCTGCCTCTATCTGCTGCGGAATATAATATAGATTTGAGATATGGAGCAGCTGATCAACCTGTGCTTTTAGTGCTTCAGTGAGTCCCTTATGCGAGTAACCTAATGCATTAACAGCAATACCCGCACACATATCTAAATACTTTTTACCTTGATTATCATAGATATAAACCCCTTCACCATGATCGATGACAATCGGAAATCTATTGTACGTATTCATGACATAGGTTTGACCAAGTGTTATATACTCAGACATACATCAT
>JAQSYC010000294.1 GCA_029256345.1 Clostridia bacterium
TTTTGAAATAGGGCTTTGTACAAAAAAAGAATTAGACGATTATTTGCAAAAAGCAAAAGAGTGGATGGTGCCTTATGCAGAGAGCTTTTTAGAAGATGGCGGCGCAGAATTACTGGGGCAGTTACAAGTTGAAAAAGCATTTGATTATGAGGGGCTGGTAACTTATATAACAAATTTAAAACAGGCACTTCTAAAAGCAGAACTTCAATGTGAAGACCAAGAGGCTATTAAAAAGGAGTACATACAGGCTTTTGACCTCACGCTGATTTCAGCAGATATCCGGCAGTATATTGAAAAGGGTGAAACGTTTTCAAGAACCCAAAAAATTAGTTATTTAAAGACATTGGATCAAAAACTTGAAGAACATATGAAGCTTTATAAAGAAAATTGGCTAAGAGACAATAAAATAAGTTATTTAGAAAAAAGTATAAGTCTTTTTATAAGACTAGAGGGGCAGATTCGTGAGGCACTGGAGACATTAACTAGGGGGGCCTAAATGAGTAAGCGAAAAGTACAATTGACGATTAAGACAAAAGTAATGAGCATGGTGATGGATATTTTTTTCTAAGTTTTATTACAAAGCAATCATTGAGCAAAAAAGACAAGACCAAGTTGAAGTACAAGCGCAATATGCTGCTAATATTGCAGCTGAGCGCATAAGCAGTGCTATCAAACTCTCAAAGGATATAACCTATGAAAGAGGCGTTGAGCAATATGCGAGGCTCCTGGAACAAAAAAAGATTAATGAAACAACGGCGTATTACTCTATTACTAAGACGCTAAAAAATAAATTTTATCTCAATAAAAAAATAGTGTTTTCTGCAGTGCTTTTAGAATGTAATCCAGAGCAAATCTATTCCATCACCGCAGATGGCAGGTTTAGAATCAACGATTATCTGGCCTATATAGACCCTAAAGTGCAATCGGTTGTTAAAGGCTTAGGCAGTCGTGTGACCTTTATTGTCCATGAACAGACCGTTTATATTGTGAGAAATCTGATTTCAACAGATAATTTTAAGAAATATGGAGTCATTATCAATGAGATTGAGACGACCGAATTTTTCAAGGAATTTTTAAGTAATACCAGCTGGCAGCACTATATACAAATCACATTGGGGGAGGGAAGCGTCCAATTAGGCACGGATTGGGAAGGTGTAGCGCTCCTTGAACAAGATAAAATGCTTCATTTTACTTCATCAGTGGAAGAAGAAGATTTCATCCTAAAGTATGAGGTGAAGATGTCAAAACAGGGACTGGTGGCTGAAGAAATAGGATTTATCACGGGGATTAGTATAGGTATTATCATACTGCTCATCTTATTATCTAGTTTATTATACTGGTTTTATAGAAGTATTATTGGACCAATCGAGCAGCTGACCGGGGCTTTTAAAACCATTGAAAATGGTGAGCTTGGAGTCGTAGTGCCCCATGAAAGACAAGATGAATTGGGTTTTTTAATTAAGGGATTTAATGAGATGTCTAAAAAGACAAAATACCTGATTGAATATGTCTATAAGGAAGAACTGGCGTTAAAAGAGGCCAAAATCAAAGCGCTCCAATCACAAATCAACCCACATTTTATTAACAATACCCTAGAGATTATTAACTGGAAAGCACAGATGATAGGCGCAAAGGAAATTTCTAAGATGATCAGGGCGCTGGGGGTTATTATGAACGCAAGTTCTAGCAGGAATAATGCAAAGATGGTTCCCCTTAAAGAAGAAATTATCTATATGGACTCCTATCTTTATATACTAGAAAGACGTTTTGAAGAAAGGATACATATCGTTAAGTCTATAGATGAAAAGGTGCTGGAGTGTCAGGTGCCGCTGCTCCTTATTCAGCCACTCTTAGAAAATGCTGTTGTACACGGGATTGAGCCCGCTAAGGGCGGGGAGCTTGTGATTGCCATAAGTGAGCAAAATGACGTGGTACATATCGTAATAGGCAATAATGGACAAGCACTGGATGAAGAAACTGCCTTATATTTGAAAAGACTTTTATCTGGAGAAGAGGTCCCGGGAAAACAGCATAGCGTGGGCATTCGGAATGTCAATGAGCGCATTAAACTTATCTATGGGGAAGGCTTTGGACTTGAAATTGTGACAAATAGTGGTGGGATGACAGAATCTAGAGTAACCATACCGTTTAATTGCACAAATAACTCCAATAAATCACAGAGTAGTCTAGTTAAATAGTAGCAGATTAGCCTCTATAATAAATATATGGATGATATATCAATGAGGAGGATGTTTATGAAAACAAGTTATAAGATTATGGCAGTAACACTCGGGATGTCCCTATTAGCAGGATGTTCAAGCGGGGGGGAAACCCAGACAGCAAAGACAAGTAGCAATGAAACCAGCGTGACAGAAACAAAGCAGAAGAGTGACGGTGAAAAAGTCACACTAAAGACCGTGAGTATGTTTGGAGCGACAGACCCAGCCTTACAAGTATACAATCAAACACTGGAAGAATTTAAAGGGAAGTATCCAAATGTTGAGATAGTTGACGAGTCTTCTGCTTCAAATGAGGAATGGAAAGCACGAATCAAAGCAGACTTTGCAGTAGGAAATGAGCCAGATGTTATTCTTTACTTTACAGATGCCAACAGCCATGCCCTTATTGAAAATGGAAGTTTTGTAGATATTGCGACCATTAGAGGGGTGTATCCAGAGTTTACAAATCATATTTTTGAACATGCCTATACGACAGCACCAGATGGCAAGCAGTATGCAGTGCCAACTAGAGGATTCTATGAAGCACTTTTTTGCAACAAAGATTTATTTGATCAATACAATCTAGAACTGCCTACAGACTGGGAAAAACTAACCAAGGCTGTTGAAACCTTTAATGCTAATGGGGTCGTGCCTTTTGCGGTGAGCTTTTCAGATATTCCTCATTATATGATTGAACATCTTGTAATGGCAGCAGGTGGTGTAGAAGAGCATAAAGCCGTGCCCGCATCCATAGAAGAGATTCCCAAAAGCTGGATAACAGCCATGGACCAGCTTCCAATCCTCAATAAAGCAGGCGCATTTCCAGTAGATGTTAACGCAACCACAGATGCACTGACAAGTGAAATGTTTTATAGCAAACAAGCGGCTATGAAAATAGACGGTTCATGGTTTATGGGAGGTATTGCAGATAAAGAAAATGTAGTGGCTATGCCCTTCCCTTCTATAGAAAAAGACAACAGTAAAGATATCGTAGCGGGATTTACGAGTGGATGGTATATCACACAAAAGGCTTGGGATGATGAAAGTAAACGTCAAGCCTGTGTAGATTTTATTGAGATGGTCTCAACACCTGAGTTTTTAGGAGGACACATTTGTTAATGCAGGAGACCGCGTAGACCTACCTATTGATTCACGTATATCCGGAGAAGCATGGTCAACGTGGCTTACGTCGGTAGGACATATGGCAGAGGGGAGTATAACCTCTCAAGAAGTCCTTGATAATGTGATTACTATTTACAACGGCTCTAAATAAACACAGAAGAGGGAATGGCGTTATTCCCTCTTTTATACAATACATAGACTTTGAAGGAGGCGGATTATGATCTATAAGAAAAAGTCAGCCCTTATTTGGCTTATAGGACCCGCAATGCTTATTATGACAGTATTTCTGTACTATCCATTTATACAAAATATTTGGAATAGCTTATTTGACAAGTTGGAATAGGTCTAGGCTTAGCGCTCTTAGTAGATACAATAAAAAAGGGAGCTAATTTTTTTAGAACAGTTTATTTTTTTCCTATTGTTATTTCGGCCACAGCGATAGGCTTGATGTTTAACTTGTTTTATGCCTATTATGGGGGGATGTTTAATCAAATTTTAGGTTATTTTGAGAAGGCACCTATTAACTGGAAATCAGATAGTTTAGCGTTAAGTATGATTGCGATACCCATTATTTGGAGCTATGTAGGTTTTTATTTTATATTAATGCTGACAGGGATTAATAGTATACCAGAAGAAATTTTTGAATCAGCTATGTTGGATGGAGCAACTGGATTTAAAAAGATATATTACATCACGTTGCCGCTCTTAAAAAATGTGATGAGAACCAGTATAATCCTTGCTATTACAGGAGCGCTTAAAGTGTTTGATTTACCGTGGGTCATGACGCCGAAGGGTGCCCCAAAAGGTTTGACACATTTTGCAGGGACCTACATGTACCAAGTAACTTTTATTGAGGAGAATATAGATTATGGTTCGGCTATAGCACTTATAATTGTTGTAGCAGGGATTATGATCTCTCAAGGAGCCAATCAATTATTAAAACAAGAAGAATTGTAAGGGGAAGGGTGATGATCATGAATACTAATTCATATAAAAAAAATATATGGAACCTATGCAGCAAAGTAATGATTTATAGTATACTCATTTTGTGGGCATTATCAACAATTTATCCTTTTATATGGCTGCTGATTAATTCTTTTAAGTCTTCAACTGAAATATTAAG
>JAQSYC010000023.1 GCA_029256345.1 Clostridia bacterium
TATGAATGATGAAAAGGTAGCAAGGTTTATGGTGCTTGTTATTTTTGCACCTTTAGTTGAAGAGTATGTTTTTAGAGGGAAGCTGCAGAGTTGTCTTAAGACAGCTTTTGGAGCACCAATCGCTATTGTGGTACAAGGTGTTTGCTTTGGTCTTATCCATGCTATAGCCTTGCAGAAAATCTATGCCTCCTTGTTGGGAATGGGTTTTGGTATTATTAAAGAAAAAGAAAATAATCTGCAAAGCAGTACAGTCATGCATATGACGATTAATCTCATAGGATGGACGATAGGAACCTTCATAAACAACTCATGATAAAGATGGAGAAACAAGCTATGAAACAAAAATGGAAAGCTGGCAACATGATTTATCCTTTGCCAGCCGTGATGATAAGCTGCGGTGATCAAGAGAAATTTCTCTTAGACCATCTAGATTTTCTTATGGACTTATTAAAGAAAGTGGTTATTTTGTTGTCAATTTAACAACAAAAAGTCTTGTAAAGGCCACTGATTACTGTGGTGTAAGATCTGGAAAGGATAGAGACAAATTTAAAGAAATGGGGCTAACACCTGTTTTTGATAATGAACTGCCATGTCCAATGATTGAGGAAAGTCCAGTAAGTATAGTGTGTCAGGTTAGGGAGATTAAGGAACTAGGTTCTCATCATATGTTTATTGCAGATGTTTTAAATGTGTATGTAGACGAAACCTATATGGATGAAAAGGGTAAGTTTCATCTTAACCAAACGGAGCTCATTGCCTACTCTCACGGAGCTTATTTAACTTTGGGCAAGGAGATAGGAACTTTTGGTTACTCAATCAAGAAAAAAACTAAGAAAAAAAATAAGAGGGTCAACAAAAGCTAAGTGCATTTTGTTAACCCTCTTATTTTATAATTTCAAATAAGAATTGCCATCGAGAGGAATGGCAATGATATGGGGGAATTCTTTTGAACCATTGCCTAGTGCGTAAATCGAATAAAACCGACTAGGTTTTAGACGTATGTTGGGAGCAGAGACCAACACTTTACCTGTTTTGCTTTCCTTAAGCTGAAGCGTGTAAATGCCAGGATTTTTAGGGGTATAATTGGTGATTTCACTATAGCTGACTCTTTTGAACAGTGGGATATCATCAGATAAAAAGACATCTAGAGCAGCAGAACTACCGCCCGAATGACCAAATCTGATAAGAAAATTATTTGAAGGGATGGTTCTTAAAACATCTTCAATTTTATAAATATCTATGCCAGTGCCTTCTCTTGATTTGGGAGCGATAGTGCTCGTATAGATTTTTTGGTCTGAGATATTTAACACTTTAGTACAGAGTACGATGGGATTTTTAGTTCTGGACAGGTGGACTGTATGCTGACCGGGGGGCAGCGCAATATATTCCGAGAAGTCTTGGTACAACACATCATTAAAACGTAGCTTATTGTCTATATAGATATCAATGCCATATTTAATAGGTAGGGCATGAAAAAAACGGATATAGGCCAATGGTGTGGGGTCTGTTTTTGACATCATTAGAACCTCCAAGTATAGAATAACATAATACAGTATATGTAAATATATTGTAAATGTGTTAAAATGTAGACGTTATTAAAAGAAAAATCCTATGAAACTGCAAAACCTCTTAGAGATTATCAAGAACAATATTGTACTGTATATAGCGGCATGCTAAAATGAATCATAGGATTTTTTAGATGGGTTAAAGAAAGGAGTTAGTCATTGAACAGTAATAAATTAAAATATCTTCTCAAAAATGATGAAGGATTTAAATTAGACTTTAAACTTAAGCTATCTTTAGAATTAGAATCGGATAAAAAAGAATTTGTGAAAGACGTGATAGCTCTGGCTAATACCCCAGGTGGAAGAGGATATATAGTATTTGGTATACAAGACAAAACAAGAAAAATCGTTGGCATAGAAGACATTCCCGATCATATAGAGGAGAAAATTCAACAGACTATTGTTAATAGAAGTGTTCCACCAGTACCGGTCATGTTTGAACTTCAAAAGATAAAAGATAAGACAATAGGTATCCTCACCGTATTCAAGAGTATGCAGGTTCCCCACCAAATGTTACAGACTGGGGCATTTTATGTAAGGAGAGGGTCTACAACAGATAAGGCAACAAGATACGAAATAGCAAATATGCTGCAGCAGTTTGGCATGCTTAGTTTTGAGAATGTTCCATGTAGAAATGCAACGCTTGAAGAATTGGATTTTGAACTCATTGAAAAACAGATAGGCCATTTAGAGATTTATAAACAGCAAGACAAGTTGATTTTAGCTACCGTCGGTATTATTGCAACAGATTTAGAGAAAGGAAGCTATTATCCTACCTATGGAGGTCTTTTATTATTTGGGAAAAACCCACAAAACTTTATTCCACAAGCAAGGCTTGAAATTAAATATAGCAGCGAGTGTATACTTATTGGCGGCAATATCTCGCAGATGTTGAAAAAATTTGAGAAGGTCGCTAGAGACCTTCTCCCGGAAACCTATCCCATTGAGGGTTTGTTAGAGGTTGTTACAAATGCTATTGTGCATAGGAATTATTGGAATAACACCCAATATATTTATGTAAATATTAAAGAGGAGGTTATTCAGGTATCCAATCCTGCAACGTATGATTATAGTGAAATCAGGGAAGAAAGGATACGAGCCAATCCGTGGCTTTACTCCAGGTTATTTATTACTCATGAGCAAAAAGGAGGAGATTTTCACTTTGGAATAGGTCTTGAAAAAACAAAAAAACTATTTAAAGATAAAGGTCCAGTACAGATAGAAACGAATTTGTTAGAGGGACTTTTTCAAGTTTCTTTGCCAGGTATTGCGTTGTATCAAAAGAAATGATATTCCATTAGGAGGCCATATGAAAATAGAAGAGATCCGTCACATATTAGAAGCAAATGTTTGGGTAGGAGAAGAAAGACTTGAGGGAGAGGTGCATGCAGCTTGTGGCTGTGATCTAATGAGCGATGTTCTTGCTTTTGCAAAAGAAGAAGTATTGTTACTTACAGGTCTTGTTAACCCTCAAGTGATAAGGACAGCGGAGATGCTAGATATCAAAGCCATAGTGTTTGTAAGGGGTAAAGTGCCGACACAGGATATGATTACAATGGCAAAGCAAAAGAGTATGACTATTCTTTCAACAGAGTATCCGCTTTATATAGCCTGCGGAAAGCTTTATAGAATGGGTCTTATGAATGAAGGAGAAGCGTAGAATGAAATTACATTATCAAGTGGACGGAGACAATTTTTTGGTTGCGGGAGAGGCTTCAGCATCTTTAAAAAGAACCTTAAAGCAGCTTGGTATAGATGCAAGTATCATTAGGAAGATTTCTATCTCTATGTACGAAGCAGAGATGAATATGGTTATACATGCTTACGGAGGAGTCATTGATGTAGAGCTGTCTGCTGATAAAGTAGCCATTATTTTAAAGGATACAGGACCTGGCATACCAGATATTGAACTGGCTATGAAGGAAGGGTATTCAACAGCTACTCATGAAATCAGAGAACTAGGATTTGGGGCAGGCATGGGACTTCCAAATATGAAAAGATATAGTGATTATTTAAATGTTTATTCCGAAGTAGGGGTAGGAACCACTGTAGAGATAACCGTCTATTTAACTTAATACCATGGAGTAAGAGAGAAGGTGTTTAAGCCATGCATAGCCATTCTGTAAGGCTAGAACAAGAAAAATGTATTGGGTGTACAGATTGTATCAAACGATGTCCAACAGAAGCCATACGCGTAAGAGGATCTAAAGCAAAAATTATTCAAGAGAGATGTATTGATTGTGGTAATTGTATTCGCATATGCAGAAATGGTGCAAAGAAAGCCGTTACAGATGAGATAAGTATTATCCACCAATATAAATACCGTATTGCATTACCAGCTCCCTCATTTTATGCACAATTTCCAAAAGCAAAAAATATTGAGCATATTTTAGGGACGTTATATCGTATTGGATTTACGGATTTTCTTGAAGTAGGGTGTGCAGGGGAAGTTATTGCAAAACATACTTATGAATATGTAGAAAATGCTAAAGTTTTCCCAGTCATCTCTTCATCCTGTCCAGCCATTGTAAGACTTATACAAAGGCGGTTTCCGTCGCTTATTCAACATGTTCTGCCCATTATGTCACCTATGGAGTTGGCGGCCAGATATGTTAAAAAGGAGTACCTTCAAAAAGGCATAAAAGAAGAGGAGATAGGTGTCTTTTTTATCTCTCCCTGTCCGGCAAAAGCAACAGATATCCATAGACCTAAAGGATTAAAAAAATCCTATGTAGATGGGGTTTTATCGATGCAGGACATTTATAAAAGCATGATTCACAAGATGAATCATGAAGAAATCATACCCGTTAAAAGACAAAGTAGCTATAAAGGGCTGTCGTGGGCAACTAGAAATGGGGGTCTGGATGAAAATACGATTAAAAGCCATATTGCCGTTGATGGGATGGAAAGTGTTATAGGCATTCTAGAAAAGATAGAAGATGGGACATTATCCAATATTAAGTATATAGAGGCATTGGCCTGTACGGGAGGGTGCCTAGGAGGGGCATTGGCACTAGAAAATCCTTTTGTCAGCCGATATACTTTGAAAAAATGGATAGAGGAAGATATTGCTAAAGAAGATTTTGACAATACAGGGATGCTTCAAGCCCTGTCTGAAATCCCTTACGGTTTTGAAAAAAATATTACCCCGAGGCCTGTTTTTTCACTAGATAATGATATGGAAAAAGCCCTTCAGATGATGGAAAGTATTGAAGTTTTATATGAGGCGCTTCCAAAAATAGATTGCGGTTCCTGTGGGGCACCTACATGCAGGTGTTTTGCAGAAGATGTCGTCAGACATGATGCCAATATTGAAGAATGTGTTTTTATGCTTAGGAAAAAAATAAAAGACTTGTCGGAAGTGATGCACAACCTCACGCAGACGGTGATTCCTACAGATCATAACAAAGAAAGAGGAGATGAGTAAGTTGACAATCAAAGAACTTATAAGGTCAGCAGAATTTGAAATTGTAGCAGGGGAAAAGGGAATGGATAATGAAGTAGAGGGGGGATATGTAGGAGATTTATTAAGTTTTGTTATGGCTCATGCAAAAGAAAAGGATGTATGGGTTACCATCCAGGGACATATCAATTCTGTAGCAGTGGCAAGCCTTTTAGGTTTATCTGCCATTATCCTTTCGGAGGGAGTGGCAGCGGATTCAGAAATGATTAAAAAAGCAGATGAGGAAGGTATACCTATTTTAAGAACCAAGCTCAGCAGCTTTGACGTGGTCTGTAAAGTATCAGGAGTTATTAGGACATAGGAGGCGTTAATGAAATTTGCATATGATTTTCATATACATACAGCCGCTTCACCCTGCGGCGATGAGTATATGTCTCCCAATAATATTATCAATATGTCTAAGTTGAACGGACTTCAAGTGATAGCTATAACAGATCATAACACATGTGCAAACTGTGAAGTGATTATGGAAATAGGTCGACAAAATGATATTTTAGTTATTCCAGGCATGGAGATAGAGTGTATGGAAGAATTTCACTGTATTGCACTTTTTAGAGATATAGAAACAGCAAGGTATATAGAAAACTATGTAACAGCAGCTCTGCCCGTCCTCAAAAACAGAATAGAGATTTTTGGACATCAATATCAGATGAATGAAAAAGATGAGGTGGTAGGAGAAATAGACAGACTTCTGCTTACTGCCACGGCCCGATCAGCAGAAGAGTTATTTAAAGAAGTGAGAAGGGTTGGGGGTATTATTTATCCTGCGCATATTGACAGAAATTCCTATAGTATTATAACGACATTAGGATGTATTCCAGAAGAGCTCAATCTGCATACAATAGAACTATCAAGAGGGGCATTCTTACAGGCCTATGAGCAAAAGTATAGAGGCTTTAGCATTATACAGTCATCAGATGCCCATTATCTGCAGGATATTTCACAAAGAGAGTACTTTATGGAGGCAAAAAGTCTAGCAATCTCAGATATTCTTAGATCTATAGAGCCAATATCCTGATTCAATACACAAGAGATTAGGCTCTATTTCTGTATACAAGAAATAGGGCATAGTCTCTTTTTAGATTTAAAAGTTAAAAAGTATAAATAAATTAGGATGGGGTTCATCTTTAATACAAAGTATTTTATTAATTGACAACATAATTTTTTTGTGGTATTTTCATAAAGTAAGCAGTTAAATTGTAAGTTTTTTGTTAAATTTTTAACAAAAGAATACAAAAGGGTTAATATAAAAGGAATAAATGAGGAGGATACGTTATGTCATGTGAAGGTTGCAAAAATGAACTAGCCAATGAATTGTATTTAGAACTTGAAAAGTTCATTGATGAACTACCAGAAAAAAGAGGAGCTCTTATTTCTGTGCTTCATAGAGCACAAAGTTTATTTGGATATTTACCAAGAGAAGTCCAAGTATTTGTAGGCAAAAAGCTTAATGTTCCAGTGTCGCAAGTATATGGAGTAGTTAGTTTTTACTCGTTTTTCACCATGCTTCCAAAAGGGAAACATCCGATTTCAGTCTGTTTAGGAACAGCTTGTTATGTAAGAGGAGCTGACAAAGTACTGGATGCATTTAAAAGACAGTTGGGGATAGAGGTTGGACAGACAACACCAGATGGTAAATTTTCTTTGGATGCTTTAAGATGTGTTGGGGCCTGTGGTTTAGCACCGGTTGTATTAGTGGGAGACAGAGTATACGGACGTATTGGAACAGCGGATGAAGTTAAGAAAATTATTAGTGAATATCAAGAATAACCATTATAGGAGGGTCTTTATATGCCGAAAATTATGTCATTAGAAGAGCTCAAGAACTTAAGAGACAATGTGAAGAACAAAGTTGATTTAAGGGAAAAGGGCGAGAATGTAGATGAAATGGTAGTGATTCGTGTAGCTATGGCGACCTGTGGGATTGCATCTGGGGCGAGAGATACGATGAATTATTTGGCTGAACTTATAAGAGAAGAGAGTTTAAATAATGTTGTTATTACACAAAGCGGCTGTATGGGCTATTGTTATGCAGAACCAACCGTTGAGGTAACACTTCCTGGTCAAGAAGCTGTGGTATACGGCCATGTTAATAAAGAAAAAGCTAAAGAAATTATAGAAAAACATATTAAGAGCGGTGAAATGGTAGATGGTATCATTCCAGCTGCTCACAAATCCCTAGATGAGTAATAGAAAAGAGGTGGCCTAGAAATGTCTAAATTTACAATGCACATTTTGGTATGTGGAGGAACAGGATGTATTTCTTCGCAGTCCAATGAGATCGTAGAACAACTTAAATTTCATATAAATGAAGCAAATATGTCAGAAGAAGTACAAGTACTCAAAACAGGATGTTTTGGTTTTTGTGAAAAAGGACCTGTTGTTAAAATACTTCCTGATAATACTTTTTATGTACAAGTTAAGCCTGAGGATGCAGAAGAACTTGTAAAAGAACATATTGTAAAAGGCAGAAAAGTAGAAAGACTGCTGTACTTAGATCCAACAACAGAAGAAAAAGTATCGGATTCAAAACACATGGATTTTTATAAAAAACAAATGCGTGTGGCACTCCGTAACTGTGGTTTTATAGATCCAGATAATATTGAGGAATATATCGCTAGAGATGGTTATGCGGCACTTGGAAAAGCACTTGGCATGACACAACAAGAAGTTATAGATGAGGTTAAAAAATCAGGACTCCGTGGACGTGGTGGCGGTGGTTTTTCAACAGGACTCAAATGGGAGTTTGCTTATAAAAATGCTGCAGATCAAAAATATGTTGTCTGTAATGCAGACGAAGGAGATCCAGGCGCATTTATGGATCGTTCTATATTAGAAGGAGACCCTCATTCGGTTGTTGAAGCTATGGCTATTTGTGGTTACGCTATTGGGGCTACAAAAGGGTTAGTATACATCAGAGCTGAATATCCACTGGCCATCAAAAGACTTGAAAAAGCGATTGAAGATGCGAGAGAGTACGGTTTATTAGGTAAGAACATACTTGGAAGTGATTTAGACTTTGATATTGAAATAAAGTTTGGTGCAGGAGCTTTCGTATGTGGAGAAGAAACAGCACTCATCCACTCAATGGAAGGTATGCGCGGCGAGCCGACTACAAAACCACCGTTCCCAGCAGCCAGTGGTTATTGGGGAAAACCAACCAATGTTAATAACGTAGAGACTTTTGCAAATGTTCCTGTTATTTTCTTAAAAGGAGCGGATTGGTTTGCATCTATTGGGACTGAAAAATCAAAAGGAACAAAAGTATTTGCATTGGCAGGCAAGATTAACAATGTAGGACTTATTGAAGTACCTATGGGTATTACTTTAAGAGAGATTATCTATGATATCGGTGGTGGTATTAAAGATGGTAAGAAGTTTAAGTCTGTACAAACAGGAGGCCCATCCGGAGGCTGTTTGACGGAAAAGGATCTTGATACACCTATTGACTTTGATAACCTGATTGCGAAGGGATCTATGATGGGTTCCGGCGGTATGATTGTTATGGATGAAGATGACTGTATGCCGGCTATAGCAAAATTCTATTTAGAGTTTACAGAAGAAGAATCTTGTGGTAAATGTACGCCATGCCGTATTGGTACAAAACGTCTCTTAGAAATATTAGAAAAAATTACGCAAGGAAAAGGAACAATGGAAGACTTAGATACTTTAAAAGAACTAAGTCAGGTAATTAAAGATACTGCCCTTTGTGGTTTAGGTCAGACCGCTCCGAATCCTATTCTCTCAACCTTACAAATCTTTGAGGATGAGTATATTGCACATATTAAAGACAAAAAATGTCCTGCTGGACAATGCAGTGCATTACTAGAGTATAAAATTACAGACAAATGTATTGGTTGTACAGCATGTGCAAGAGTATGTCCAGTAAACGCTATAACAGGAACTGTTAAACAGAAACATCTTATCGATCAGGAAAAATGTATCAAATGTGGTGCATGTATGGATAAATGTAAATTTGCAGCTATTGTAAAAGAGTAGAAAAGGAGTGAGAAAACGATGTCAGATCTTAAAATAACTATTGATGGCAGAGAGACTTTGGTTAAGCCAGGGGCGACCGTTTTAGAGGCAGCAAGACAAGTAGGCGTACATATACCAACTCTTTGTCACTTAGATTTACATGATACCAAAATGGTAAATCAAGCAGCTTCTTGTAGAATTTGTGTTGTGGAAGTGGAAGGCCGCAGAAATTTAGCGCCAGCTTGTGCAACGCCTGTTACAGAGGGGATGATTGTAAATACCCGTTCAGTAAAAGTGCTTAATGCAAGAAAAGTGGTTCTTGAGTTGTTATTATCAGACCATCCTAAAGATTGTCTAGTATGTGAAAAATCAGGACAATGTGAACTTCAAGATCTTGCTATTAAATTTGGGGTTCGTGAACTGAGAATAGGTAAAGATGGGGCTCAGTCAACTTATCCAGTAGATCCAAGTCAAGCGATTGTAAGAGACATGGATAAATGTATTATGTGCAGACGCTGTGAAACCATGTGTAATAAAGTTCAGACAGTAGGCGCATTATCAGGTATCAACAGAGGTTTTCAAGCAGTGGTTTCTACAGCTTTTGAAGTAGACCTTGTGGATTCTGTATGTACTCACTGCGGACAATGCGTTGCAGTCTGTCCAACAGGTGCATTATGTGAAAAAGAACATGCTTGGGACGTGGTAAGACAGTTAGCAGATAAAGATAAAGTTGTAGTTGTACAAACCGCTCCAGCTGTAAGAACAGCATTAGGTGAAGAGTTTGGTTTGGAAGCGGGTACGCTTGTAACAGGTAAAATGGTTGCAGCTCTTAGAAGACTTGGCTTTGACTATGTATTTGATACAGATTTTGCAGCAGACGTAACCATTATGGAAGAAGGGGCAGAACTGATTGATCGTATTACTCGATTTAAAGCAGGAGATAAATCAGTAAGTCTTCCTATTTTGACAAGCTGTTGCCCTGCATGGGTAAATTTCATTGAAAGTCAATTCCCTGATTTACTAGATATTCCATCCACTGCAAGGTCACCACAGCAGATTTTTGGTGCTATCGCAAAAAGTTATTTTGCTGAAAAATATCAAATTCCAAGAGATAAGATGGTTGTTGTCTCTATTATGCCATGTTTAGCTAAAAAATATGAAGCATCAAGACCAGAATTTAATAATGATGTGGATATTTCAATCTCTACAAGAGAGCTAGCTCATTTAATTAAAAGAGCCAATATTGACTTTATTAATCTGCCAGAAGAAGAGTTTGATAACCCACTGGGAGAGTCCACTGGAGCAGCTGTTATCTTCGGGACAACAGGTGGTGTTATCGAGGCAGCTACCCGTACAGCCTATGAGATTTTAACGGGTGATACACTGGGAAAAGTTGACTTTGAAGAATTAAGAGGATTTGATGGCGTTAGAAGTGCTACTGTAAAAATTGGAGATATGGATCTGAATATCGGTATCGCCCATGGACTTGGAAATGCGAGAGAACTTCTAGAAGAAATCAGAAGTGGTAATCCAAGGAATTTCCATGCTATTGAAATCATGGCATGTCCAGGTGGATGTATAGGCGGTGGTGGTCAGCCTTACCATCATGGAGATACTGAGATTCTTAAAAAGCGACAAGCTGCAATCTATACAGAAGATAGAAATAAAACAATTCGTAAATCTCATGAAAATCCATTTGTTAAAGAACTTTATGCAAACTACTTGGGCAAACCAATGAGTCATAAAGCCCATGAATTGTTGCATACTCATTATGAAGAAAAAGATAAAGTTTGATAAGTGATTTATAAGTCAGTATAAAAGGGTTAGTCCACAACTAAGTTTTTAGGGAGTTGTGGGCTAACTCTTTTTTGTTCAAGGGGGATAAAATGGCACTTGAATTAAGAAGTATCATGAATGGGAAAACAATCTTTTAAGATTGACATAAAAATAACAAAAACTTATAATGAGAATAAGAAATAAAAAATGTTTTAAAAAACGATCATAAGGTAAGGGGTTTTTGAAGTAATAGATAGAGAACAGAGGTATTTTATAAAAATAGTAAGACTAGGGAGTGATGATATGAAAGCAGTTAGAATATGCATTGGAAGTGCTTGTCATCTGAAGGGATCTTATCAAGTCATTGAAACTTTTAAAGAGTTAATAAAAGTTTACAAACTAGAAAACAAACTGGAACTAAATGCAGCTTTTTGTATAGGCCGATGTACGGAAGCTGTTTCTGTGGCGAGGTGGGATGAAACAATTTTATCGGTTTCAAAAGAAAATGCAAAAGAAATCTTTATAAGTGAAATTATGGCTTATCTTTAGGGAGTGACTAAAATAATGTGGATTATTAATTTTTCAGAGGCAGATTGTAAAAATTGTTACGCCTGTGTAAGGGCTTGTCCTGTACATGCCATTGAAGTTAAGGCTGAACAAGCTCAAATCATGAAAGATAGATGTATTGGATGCGGGAAATGTCTGAAGGTCTGTCCTAAAAATGCCAAACAAGTTAAAACAGAACTTGAAACGGTCAAAAAATATGTTAAGAGTAAACAAACAGTGATAGCGTCCATTGCCCCATCATTTGCGGCGCTATTTGCCGAAAACAGTCATAAAGTGGCGTCGGCACTGAAAATATTGGGGTTTACCTATGCTGAAGAAACGGTACTTGGGGCCGATGCTGTTACGAGAGCCTATGAGAGCTATGCAGAAACACACAATCAATCCTGTATGATTACAAGCTGTTGTCCATCGGTGAATTACCTGATACAAAAGCATCATCCAGAAGTCATCCAAAACCTTATCCCGATTGTTTCGCCGGCAGTCTGTCATGGAAGAATGCTGAAAGAAAAATATGGTGAAGAGGTAAAGGTTGTTTTTATTGGTCCTTGTTTATCTAAAAAGATTGAAGGCAACGAGGAAGATGCGATAGATGCGGTGCTCACCTTTGAGGAATTGGAGAAATGGATGCACGAAGAAAAAATAGTTTTGGAGGCACTGCCAGAAATGAATTTTGATGCATGGCAGACAAATCAAAGGGGCTATCCTATAGTAGGCGGTGTAACCAAAACAATAGACAAAGTTACTTTAGAAAAAGAGATTATTAAAGTAGATGGCATAGAAGAGTGTATTGAGGTTATAGAGGCTATTAAAGAGGGAAAATTTGAAAATGTTTTATTTGAGATGAGTTGCTGCAGACAAAGTTGTATTGCGGGTCCGGGGATGCCAAGTAATGTCCCTAATATTTATGAACGCAAACGGAGAGTTGAAAAATATGCTAAAGATTGCTTAGAAAAGCAGAAGCAGCCACAAGTAATGGGAAGCTGTACGCAAGACAGCGCAAGTCAAGTAGAGTTACAGCAATATTTTTCCAATCTCTATATACCACTTAAAGAACCCTGTGAAGAGGAAGTCAAAAGTATACTCAGCAGTATTGGTAAATATACAAAATTAGATGAGCTAAACTGTGGAAGCTGCGGCTATCACACTTGTAGAGAAAAAGCAGTAGCAGTATTTAATGGAATGGCTGAAGCCAATATGTGTCTGCCTTTTATGAGACAAAAGGCTGAGACTTTAACCAATGTTATTTTTGATGCGTCACCTAATCTCATCCTTATTATTAATAGGCATTTTGAGATTTTAGAACTTAATCCGGCGGCTCAAAAATTCTTTAAAATGACAAAAGAGACCACATCCGAGCTTCCAGTTGCTATGTTTCTCGACAAGGAAGTATTTGAAGAAGTCAAGCGCTCTAAAAAAAGTGTCTTAGGACAAAAAGTCGTGATTGAGGCCAATGACGCAGTGGTTATTCAGAGTGTAATATGGATCGAATACCATCAAGTCATGTTATGGATAGCTCATGATATTACAAAAGATGAGAAGCTTGAAAAGAAACTACAGACAATGAAAATAGATGCTATTAATATGGCACAGCAAGTCATCAACAAGCAGATGACTGTGGCCCAGGAAATAGCGAGTCTTCTAGGGGAGACAACTGCTGAGACAAAAGTGACCTTAACTCAGTTAAAACAACTCATTCAAGAAGAAGAGGGAATAAAAAAATGAAATTTTTTGTAGATTTCGCAACGGGAAGTTTAAACAAATATGGAGAGGAACTCTGTGGCGATAAGGTGGAGTTTTTCAGTGGCAAAGATAGTTTTATAGCAGTGCTTTCTGATGGGCTTGGGAGTGGTGTCAAGGCCAATATACTCGCTACTTTAACAGCCAAAATTGCCATTACAATGCTGAAAGAGGGACTGAATATTGAAGAAGTGGTGGATACTATTATCCATACACTGCCAATGTGCTCTGTAAGAAAGCTGGCTTACTCTACTTTTACGATTATCAAGGTGGATTCAGAAGGCATGGTTTATATTGTCGAATTTGATAATCCCAGCGTGTTTTTTATAAGAGATGGTAAAATAAAAAATTTAGAAACAACCACTACAGAAATTAACGGCAGAAGCATAAAAGAAAGTAAATTTGAACTGAGTGAAAAGGATACATTGGTATTTGTAAGCGATGGGGTAATCCATGCAGGAGCAGGTATGATACTAAATCTTGGATGGAGCTGGAAAGAAGTGGCTAATTATCTGCAAAATACAGTAAAAAAATCAATGCCTGCTAAGATGGTTACAAATCTTCT
>JAQSYC010000295.1 GCA_029256345.1 Clostridia bacterium
TATCCAGCTTATGAGCTGTCTGAGGCATATACTTTTGACACAAACGCACGACCCGCTCATCAATTTCTACCATATCTACTTTTTCAACAGAGGCATAACGAAGCACTTCACGAGCTGTGCCACCGTCGCCGCCGCCGATAATAAGCACACTTTTGATATCAGGATTAACAGCCATAGAAACATGAGTAATCATATCGTGATAAATAAATTCATCTTTTTCAGTCGCCATCATCAGACCATCAAGAGTAAAAAATGTGCCAAAGGTCTGGCTGGCAAAAAAGTCAATCTGCTGAAACTCACTTTTTTCAGAATGAATATGTTCCTTTACTTTAATTGAAAACTTGGTATCGTCTTGGTGGTTTTCTGTATACCATAAATCTATCATATTGTCCTCCGTGGTTTTATCTAATATTTGAATCTTATAAGGGTCATCATCCTCATTCAGCGTGATAGTCCCTTCTTTTTTAAGGTAAAGATAATGGGCGATGATTTCATCTGTTATCATTTCACCGGGGATCACTAAAGGAATACCAGGGGGATAAATCATAAGCGCCTCACCGCTTATAAGGCCGCTGGTATCTTTGATATGCATCAGTTTTTTAGGATGATAATAAGCATCTCTAGGAGTCAGAAGCATTTTAGGATTCTTAAGGCTTGAAGACATATCAATATTTTGAGGCGGCAGCGTATTATAAAAACGTTTGCTGATCGACCAAAGGGCCGTAACAAGCCGTTGAATCGACTTTTCATCATCTCCAAAAGATACAATGGCAAGGATCACATTGGGCTCAGCCAGTTCCATCTGTATGGCATATTCGTTAGCTAGTAAATCATAGACATAAAAGCCTGACAGGCCTAAGTCGTTAACTTTCACAACGATTTTAAGATCATCATAGTCATAAACTCCTTGGCCATTACGATAGGTCTTGCCCACGATACACTTTAGCCCTGGTATCCTATTAATTTCTTCCTTAGCAGCCCGCGACAGTCTAAGAAGTGTATCCAGTCTTTCTCTGCCTTCCAGCATCAGCTGCTTACGAGCAAGGTCTATAGAACACATTAAAAGGTAAGAAGCAGAAGTTGTCTGCAGAAGGTTAATGGTAGATCGCACCTTGTTTTTGGCAATAAGCCCTTCGTTATGCAATAAAATAGATGACTGCGTAAGAGAGCCACCTGTTTTATGCATACTGGCGGTTACTAAATCGGCGCCAAGCTTTGCAGCATTTATAGGCAAATCAGGATGAAATGAAAAATGCGCACCGTGGGCCTGATCAACGAGCACTGTGAGACCACTCTGGTGGGCAAATGCTATGATTTCAGCTAAATTTGAAACTGAACCAAAATAAGTAGGGTTAATCACCAGCAGTGCCTTAATGTCATTGTTGAGATCCAGCGCGTGTTTAACCGCACGCAGGGTAACGCCGTTCACAATGCCATATTCAGTATCTATTTCAGGTTCAATAAAAACGGGCTTTGTACCAGACAATATAAGGGCGTTGATAGCTGACTTATGCACGTTCCTAGGGAGTAACACCTTATCCCCTTCTTGAAGGGCACTCATCAGCATATACTGCACACCAGAGGTAGAGCCGTTGACAAGCATAAAGGCATTATCTGCCCCAAAGGCATCGGCCACCAGCTTTTCAGCTTCAGAGATAATCCCAGTAGGGTGAGAGAGATTGTCCACTCTTTTGGAGGAATTAATGTCCATTTTAAGTGGCATGTCCCCCCAGAGTTCCCTAAGCTCTTCTAAATAATGACCCCTCTTGTGTCCAGGCACATCAAAGCAGGTAACGTCTTCATTGGCATAGGCTACAACAGCAGAAAGGAGAGGGGTTTTAGAGTGATTCATCATAGTCCTCCAAATTGAACATGGCCTCCGCTACGTTGGTCCCATAAAAAATTTCATCCATTTCTTTTTTAACTTTTTTAGCAATCATTTTAGCTTCTCCTCGGTGTAGTTCATCTTTAGTATAACCAAATAAATAGTTATCAAGGTCAAATTGTTTGAGTTTGCATTTGGTATGAAAAATATTTTCTTGATAGACATTAACGTCTATCATATTGTACATCATACGTATATGAGCAGGAATAAAGTTTTGAACAGAGTCTATTTTGTGATCTATAAATAATTTGTGTCCAGTAATATCTCTTGTAAAACCTCTTACCCGATAGTCAATCGTCATAATATCGGCATCAAAGGAATGAATCATATAGTTGAGCGCCTTAAGCGGGGAGATTTCTCCGCAGGTAGAGACGTCGATATCTGCTCTAAAGGTGCTGATTCCCTCGTAAGGATGATATTCGGGGTAGGTATGCACTGTAATATGACTTTTATCCAGATGCCCCAAAATGGTATCTGGAAGGGGCCCAGGAGATGCTGATTTAATATCATGAGGTGTCTCACTGATAGGATATTCTGAAATAAGCATGGTTACACTAGCCCCTTGAGGATCATAATCTTGTTTGGCAATGTTTAAAACACTGGCACCAATAATCTCAGTTACGGTTGTAAGGATTTGAGTGAGTCTATCAGCGTTGTACTGCTCATCGATATATTCAATATATGCTTGCCTGTCAGCAGGGGTTTTAGTATAGCAAATATCATACATGTTAAAGCTTAGAGTTTTGGTTAAGTTGTTAAACCCATGTAGTTTTAATTTGTTTGATCTTAGAGTATCCATCTTATTTTAAGTAAATCTCCTTTTATAATTTATTTGAGGGTCTGAATAATAGCAAGCTAATTATATAGGAAAATTATTAGTAATTCAATATTAAATATTGTATTACCATATTTAAAGTTTAGTAATACTGTTGTTTTTTGTTTTAGTTAATAAAATAATGTGAAAAATAATTTTTAATAAACTGTTGTTTTTTGTTTTGGTTAATAAAATAATGTGAAAAATCATTTTTAATAAGAATTGAAAATCATAAGAAATATTTTATAAATTGCTGATGAAGTCATTTGATAATCAAAGGATGAAGTGGCATACACCTAACAAAATAATAGACTGCTTTTTTGCTGAAAAGGAAGAACGTCTATAGAAAATGTTTTTCGAAAAAAATAATTAGCATTTAATGGTTATATGATAGTATATATAGTAAACTTGATATATAGTAATACGTGACCTTCTTATAATG